>NZ_DASWYK010000223.1:0-6916 GCF_036405015.1 Flavobacterium sp.
ATGATAGGATCACGCATTAACATGTTTGTTGATTTCATGTCAATTTTTGCACGAAGAATATGTGTACCAGCCTCAAATTCACCATTTTTCATTCTTTCGAATAAATCTAGGTTTTCTTCAACTGAACGATTTCTGTACGGACTGTCAGTTCCTGGAGTGGTTGGAGTTCCTTTTTGAATCGCCATTTCTTCAGAAGATTGACTGTCAACATAAGCTTTATCTTTTTTAATTAATAAAACTGCCCAATCATATAATTGTTGGAAATAATCTGAAGCATAACATTCTTCTGCCCAAGTATATCCTAACCATTCTACATCTTTTTTAATAGCATCAACAAATTCCTGCTCTTCTTTTTCGGGGTTTGTATCATCAAAACGTAAATTCACAGGAGATTGATAATCAATTCCTAAACCAAAATTTAAAGCAATAGAACTTGCGTGCCCAATGTGTAAATAACCATTAGGTTCTGGTGGAAAACGAAAGCGAAGTTTAGTATTTGAAAGACCTGATTTTACGTCTTCCTCTATGATTTGTTCAATAAAATTGAGTGATTTCTCTTCTGATGCCATTATTTTATAGTAATTTTAGCAAAGATAAAAAAGTTTATAGTTTACAGTTTATAGTTTATGGTTTTCTTTGGGAAACTTACTCTAAACTTGAAACTTAAAACTTGAAACTAAATTTAGAAATGGGAGTTATTAAACTTAAAAATATCCGTACTTTTTCTTATCACGGATGTTTAATTGAAGAAGGAAAAATTGGATCTGATTATACTGTTGATCTAAAAATTAAAACCAATTTACAGAAATCGGCAGAAACAGATCATCTTTTAGACACTGTTGATTACGTTCATTTGAACAAAATTGTAGCTGAAGAAATGGCAATTCGTTCGCATTTATTAGAACATGTAGCCAAAAGAATCAATATTCGTGTACTGGCAGAGATAGAAACTGTAGAAAAAACAACAGTTTGGGTTTCAAAAATTAATCCTCCTATTGGTGGTGATGTTGAGTCAGTTACTATAAAAATGACGGAAATCAGAAAGTAATCGTTGTAATTTTTTTAAAATAGTTCATTCGAAACTTTTGAAATTTAAAGATTTTAGTTACTTTTGCCAACCGTTCAAGTAATGGCGTCGTGGCCGAGCGGCTAGGCTGGGCTCTGCAAAAGCTCCTACTCCGGTTCGAATCCGGACGATGCCTCAAAACCTTCAAAGCAATTTGAAGGTTTTTTTTATGTCTAATTTTTAGTAAAAATTAATTAAAGATATCGGTTCGAATCCGCACGATAACTCAGAGCCTTCAAAGCAATTTGAAGTTTTTTTATGTTTAATTTTTTAGAAAAAATTAATTAAAGATATTGGTTCGAATCCAGACTATACCTCTAAAACCTTCAAAGCAATTTGAAGGTTTTTTTATGTCTAATTTTTAGAAAAATTAATTAAAAGATATTGGTTCGAATCCAGACGAAATCAAAAAGAATACAGAAATGTATCTCTTTTTTTCTCCGCTTTATCCACAATCTTGTCATTTCGACGAAGGAGAAATCTCCGCGAGAAGCTCTACAAAGTTTGGTCAATTGGAACGGAGTTACTTGTGGAGATTTCTCCTTCGTCGAAATGACAAACTGAATCTGTAAATAGTCAACTTTGTCAAAGTTTGAAACTTTGACAAAGTTCTACACGACACTTATAAACACAAAAAAACCTCTGAACTTCAGAGGTTTAATTTTATATTTTTGAGTTATTAACAACTATTTTTTCTCTATTCTTTCGAAAGCATTTTTAACCATTTCTTTCTCTTTTGGAAACCATCCCTGCGTTATCAACACTAATCCGAAAACCATTAAAACAATACTAATTCCTTTTTTGATTTTAAGAATGTTTGTTGGCGTCATTTTCGATTTTAATTGTTTAGCTAAGAGTATTTTAATACAATCAACCAATAAATAAGCAACGATTACAGAGGCAAAAAAAGTCATCATTCTTGAGGTTTGCATTTGTAATTTTGGGCCGATTGAAATAATTACAGCCAGCCAAAAACCTAAAACACCAATGTTAATAACGTTAAGTAAAAAGCCTTTTACAAACAAACTTCCGTAATTTCTTTTAATAATATCACGATCTATTTCTTCGTCGTTTATTTTTTCTCCTTTTTTTAATTTCACAAAAGAGATTATACCATAAGCCAGCATAATTATACCTCCAAAAATAAACAGCGCTGGTTTATCTTTTAAGCTGGAAATCAACCTGTAACTTCCTAAATAAGCAATTGCTATGAAAAAAATATCACCTAATACTACGCCGCAGTCAAAAACTAATGCAGCTCTAAATCCTTTGGTAATACTTGTTTCTAATAGTATAAAAAATACCGGACCTACCATAAAACTTAGAAAAAGTCCCCATGGCAGTCCAGCCAGAATATCATTTATCATCAAAATACGACTTGTTATTTTACTTCTTCGATTTTACCACCAAAAACTGTTTTTTGATTAATTTGTTTTGGTTTTCCATAAATGTAAATAGAGCCTCCTGCGCTTACTTTTGCATCGACAAGGGTCGAAGCATTAACATCTGCTTTTCCGCCCGCAGAAACGCTTACTTTGGTCTGAGAAGTGGCTAATTTACTTCCAAGGAAATATCCGCCTGCTCCTAATCCAGCATCAAGGTTATCTGCTTTACCAGTTACTGTAATTTCTCCACCAGAAACTGAACTTACTTTTAGTTTATCAACATTCAAATCTACATTAATTTTTCCACCTTCTTGTGCACTTACTTTAAACGAAGTCGCTTTTATAGTTTCTTTGCTGTTAACAGCTGCACCTTCATTCACATCAATTAACTCTAAATGTTTGTAATACAAGGTAACTTCGAGATCATTTCCTGATAAAAGTTTTGGAAAAGGCATTCTTATTTTTAAAATACCATTTTTATTAACAGCTTCTAATTCTGCTTCCCTTGCTCCTTTTACAACAAGCTTATTTTCAGATGACTGAACTAATTTTACACTTAATTTATCGTAAACTTTAACGGTATCAAAATCTCCTAACTCTTTGGTAACCTGACCAAAAGACATTTGTGCAAATAAAATTACCGCTCCTATAATTAACTTTTTCATACTTTTATTTCTATTAAATTAATACTTATTCTGCTCTTCTTAAGAAATGAAAATCCAGTTGTTTTTTAACTAAATCTGCATTTTTTACTTTGACATAAATTTCGTCTCCTAACTGTAATAATCGGTTTGAAGTAGCTCCAACCAAAGCATATTGTCTTTCGTCGAAAGTATAATAATCCTCTTTTATTTCTCTGATTCTTACCATTCCTTCGCATTTGTTAGAAACGATTTCTACATAAATTCCCCATTCGGTAACACCAGAAATAACTCCCAAGAATTCTTCATCCTGATGATCCTGCATGTATTTAACCTGCATATACTTGATACTATCTCGCTCAGCATTTGTGGCTAAACTTTCCATATTGGAACAATGTAGACATTTTGTTTCGTATTCTTCTTCACTTACAGAAGCTCCTCCATCCAGATAATACTGCAACAAACGATGTACCATAACGTCTGGATAACGACGAATTGGAGATGTAAAATGGCTATAATAATCAAAAGCCAAACCGTAATGACCGATATTATCAGTCGAATATTTGGCTTTACTCATACTTCTAATGGCAAGAGTATCAATAAGATTTTGTTCTTTCTTACCGTTTACTTCTTCCATCAAAGCATTGATAGATTTTGCTATATCACCTTTTGTTCTAAAATCAATTTTATAACCAAACTTAGCGATAACAGTTTGCATGGCAATTAATTTATCTTCATTTGGTTCATCGTGAATACGATATACAAAAGTTTTCTTTTGTTTTCCGATATATTCAGCCACTTTTCTATTGGCTAAAAGCATGAATTCCTCAATCAAATGATTGGCATCTTTTGATATTTTGAAATATACTCCTTCTGGTTCTCCAGCTTCATCTAAATTGAATTTCACTTCTACTTTATCAAAAGAAATAGCACCTTGTTGCATTCTTTTCTTTCTTAAAATCTTCGCTAATTCATCTAATTTCAGGGTTGCTTCTACAATTTCATCTGAAACTACATAAGAGCTTCCTGTAATAGAAATATCAACAGGAATGGTATTGTCTTTCGTTTCTATGATATATTGCGCTTCTTCGTAAGCAAAACGCTGATCTGAATAAATTACAGTTCTTCCAAACCATTGGTTGATAACTTGTGCAGTTGGCGAAACTTCAAATACGGCAGAGAACGTATATTTTTCTTCATTCGGACGAAGCGAACAAGCAAAGTTAGACAATACTTCAGGAAGCATTGGCACTACTCTATCAACCAAATAAACCGAAGTGGCTCTTTGATACGCTTCATCATCTAGTATTGTTCCTTCTTCTAGATAATACGAAACATCGGCAATATGAATTCCGATTTCGAAGTTTCCATTTTCTAACTTTTTGAAAGACAAGGCATCGTCAAAATCTTTCGCATCTTTTGGATCAATCGTAAAGGTCAGCGTATCACGCATATCACGACGTTTTGCAATCTCAGATTCTTGAATAGAAGTATCTAATTTTTGTGCGTACACTTCAACTTCAACTGGGAAATCAGATGGCAAACCATATTCGGCTAAAATGGCATGAATCTCTGTATTATGTTCACCAGGTTTTCCTAAAACACGAATTACAGATCCAAACGGACTATCAGCTCTTTTTGGCCAATCTTCAATCTTAACAAGCACTACATCACCGTTTTCTGCCTCACCAATTTTATCTTTTGGAATAAAAATATCGGTATACATTTTAGGATTTGCAGTCGAAACAAAAGCAAAGTTAGGTTGCATATCAAGTACACCAACAAACTCTGTTTTATCTCTTTCAATAACTTCAATTACCTCACCTTCAGGTCTTTTTCCTTTTCTTCTGTTATAAACGTAAACTTTTACTTTGTCTTTGTCTAATGCACGATTCAAATTATTGGTCGGAATAAAAACATCTTCTTCAAATTCATCACAAATAAAATATGCCGTTTTTCTGCTCGTCATATCTATTGTTCCTTCGTAATAATCCTGGCTAATTGCTTTTACTAAATATTTTCCAGGTTCTGTTTCTATAATTTTCTTTTGAGCAGCAAGAATTTTTAAATCTTTTATAATCTGATTTCTGCTATTTGTATCGTCTAATTCTAGCTTAGCTCCTATTTGTTTGTAATTGAAAGGTTTATTAGCATTTTGCGATAAAATTTTAAGTATTTTTCCAGAGAAGTCTTTCTCTTTTTTTATCGGCTTTCTAATTTTCTTACTCATATATCTTTTCTTATAAGGTTTAAAATTACAAATAAGATACCAAATAATACTTTTTAACAAATAGAATTATTAAAAATATAACTTTTCGTACATTTACAAAAAGACCTAAAATGGGAAGCTTTAAAACGATCGCCGTATTCAATTATCTGCACGAAACCGTAGTTCTCAAACACTTACTGGAACAGGAAGGAATTCCTTATTTTTTTGAAAACGAAATGACACTCTCTGTCATGCCGTTTTACTCCAATGCGCTCGGCGGAATCAAACTCAAAGTACATCCAAACGATTTCGAGCAAGTTCAGGCAATTCTGGACAATCTCAACAATCCTCTCAAAATCGTCTGAAACAAAAATTCAAAACAAACTCAAATCAGAGTAAAATTCAATTCAAAAGAAAATTTTTTCCTTTTCAACTTTTTTAGTTTTCAACATATATTAAATACAACAAAAAAGATTTTTAAAAATTTAAAAAAAATTTATGGTTATTATAGCTTGTTAATATGTCGAATAATTTTTTTTTTGAAGCCATTGAAATCTCGTTTTACTTATTTATTCTGAGTTATCAACATAGTTATTTTTAGTTAAAAGATTAATTTTTAAGACTTTTTGTATTTTAATTAACAACGGTTGACAACCAAAAGTGAATTCATTTTGTAGATAAGTTCATATGTTGATAGTTGTTGAAAATGGTATTTTTGATATTGATAACTTTTCCAAAAATTCACGAAACTTTTCTTGCATATTTAATTCCGGTTTTGGATTAAGTATTTTTTCGAAACAACCAAAAAAAACTTCTAATTTTCTTTTCGAACTTATTAACATTTTCTGTTAACTTAAAGTTAATTGAATATCAACGAATTACGAACTCGTATTAACACCTCAAAATTTTAACAAATATTCTGAATATTATTTATTGATTATCAAATACTTATATACTTATCAAAATTGTTGATAACCCTATAAGGTTTTGATAGTAAGATAGTTGTGTTTTAGTACAAATTCATGAGTCAGAACATTCATTTTATATAAAAAGAGAATACTTCATTTCCTTTGTTAATAACGCCTTCTAGTCCATTTTTTAGGGTTTCATAAGGTAGCTAATGCTATTTTTTGGAGCGCTTTAGCTTGATTTATTTTAAAAGAAAAGAATAAGCATTTGTATACTTTTCGGATCAGACTTTTTACATATTTTTATTTATAATTTTTAGAATCTCATCCTGTCTATATTCTCCAAATTTTCGAAAAAAGCTTCCATCTGGCTTAATAATGATATAATTTCCACAATCTATTTTATATTTGAAAAGTATCTTCCGTATTATATCGTTAGTATCCTGTAAAACGTTCTTATTTTTGTACTGATAATCTTTTTGAGTTATAAAAAACTGAATGACATCATTGTTTTTAGTTAGATTTTTTTTGTACACTTTATCATTAGTATAGTAGTCTATACAACTTCCATTTGGCTCTGGATTATCTTTATAAAAGAAATTAATAATCAGTATTTTAGTAACGTCAATTTTACTATTACTTATTTTTTGCAATTCTTCAATAATTGTAGTTTTTTCTTGAATTGTTAAACTACCAATATCTCTTTT
>NZ_DASWYK010000224.1:0-7967 GCF_036405015.1 Flavobacterium sp.
TATACACTTTTAATAAAGAGAAATACGAAGAAAAATTATTAAATAATTTTGTATTGAATTTATAATTCAACCAATTGGGTAAAATTATTTTAAACACATAGAAACATAGTTTTACAGGGCTTTTAAAAAGACTTTTCACTAGTTTAAACAAACATAGCCATCTATGCGAAAGAAATAAATTTCTCTTTTAGAGGTCTTCTTTTAGATATAAAACCTATGTTTCTATGTGTTAAAAATTGACCCTAATCTTATAAAGAGTTCCTTACTATAAGAGCAGATTTGTTTTCGATCTGCTCTTTTGTTCCCTTCAAAACCATATCGGCCAAAATTTTTCCCATCAGTTCAAAATTGGTTGAAATGGTTGTAATTCCGTTTGCGGCAATTTTCTTCAAAGCTGTTTCATTATAGGATATAATTCCGAAATCCTCTCCCAATTTCAAATTTCTGTTAATGGCATTTTCTATCACCAAAAGCAGATCACGATCGTGCGGAATAATATACAAATCTCCAAAAGCAATGGACTGATTACTGAAATCGGAAATAATTTCATAATCAAAACCATAATCTTTACAGAAAGATTCAAAACCCGTTTTCATTCCTGGCGGTTCTCTAAATCCGGGGAAAATTAAAATCAGTTTTTTGTATTTTGACAATCTTGATTTCCCTTTTAGCAAACCTTCATAAATATCTTTTTGGTGATTTTGATAAATTGCTGGAAACATTTTTAACTCCAAATTGGTCTGATCCAAAATAATCACATCGTTTACTGGTAGGGTTTTTATAGAATCGACGATATCGTTTAAGTTCGTCGGCATGATAATGTATTTGGTATAATTTCCGTTGCTGTCATTTATCAGTTTTTTGAAAACCTGAACATTAAAATGATGAAAGAAAATATCAACCTGAACATTTTTTCCGATGTTTTTTAAAAATGAATTATAAATGTCTTCCTTAAAAATATTCAATTCATCAAAAAGCAAGAAAACCTTCTGAGTTATAGTGATTTCAACACTTTTAACATAATATCCTTTGCCCGGAATTGCATAAATAATCCCTCTTTTCTTCAATTCATCATAAGCCAAAAGCACCGTATCGCGAGATAAAGAAAATGCCAGACACACTTTGTTTACCGAAGGAAGACGATCTCCTTTTATCAATTTTCCTAGTTCAATCGCTTTTTCTATTGAAAGAATTATCTGCTTATATTTTGGAAGACCAATGTTATTTTGAATTGAAATGATGTTCATAATAAAGTCATTTTGACTATTAATTTTTAAAAACTGGTAGGTACTGGTATGCAAAAATAATAAATGTTTCTATTTTTGGATTTCATTTTTGGTAAAAATTATATGGAAATAAAACACATATCACATTTAAAAGACACACATAATTGCAAATTGTTTGGTTTAATGCCTAATAAAGAAGAAATATATTCTTTTGAATTGGTAAACAAAAACGGAATGAAAGTTCAAATTATCAATTATGGTGCAACAGTGACTTCAATCCAAATTCCAGTAAACGGAAAATTGACAGATGTTGTTTTGGGTTTTGATAATCTGGAAGCTTATTTAGAATCTTATAATTTGCCAAGCGCTCCTTATTTTGGAACTACTGTTGGTCGATATGCGGGACGTATTCATAATGCTACTTTTAGCCTTAATGATAAAAAATTTGAGCTAGACGGAAATAATAACGGAAACACACTTCACGGTGGTGTTATGGGATTTGGAAGAAAAGCTTGGAGTGTCGTTAATGCGATATCTGGCGAAAATCCATCTATTACTTTTGGTCTTTTGAGCGAACATTTAGATGAAAATTTCCCAGGCGAAATGACGGTTTACTTGACCTATACTTTGACTGAAGAAAATGAATTAAAATTAGAATATAAAGCAACTTCAACAGAAGATACTGTTATCAATTTAACGCATCACAGTTATTTTAATCTTGATGGTCATGATACCAATGTTTTAGAACAACAAATGTTTATCAAATCGGATAAAATGCTGGAAACAAATTCAGATAATATTCCAACCGGAAATTTTACTGATTTAAGCAATCATGATTTTGATTTTAGAGCACCTAAAAATTGTCCGTTTCCTATCGACAATTCTTTTGTTGTGAATTCTAAAACTGAAATTGTAGCCCAATTAATCAGTTTAAAAAACAAACTAAAAATGAATGTTTATACCGATCAACCAAGTGTACATATATATGTAGGTGGAAATTGTTTCGGAAAATTAAAAGGAAAAGAAAATGTAGATTACAATGCGCAAAGCGGAATTTGTTTTGAAACTCAAAATTTCCCTGACGCTCCAAATCAAGCACATTTTCCAAATGCCGTTTTGAAAAAAGGAGAAGAATACGCTCAAAAAACAGTTTACAAATTTGAAAGTTTAAATTAATAAAATTCCAAAAACCACAATACACTAACTATATAATGAATGATATTTTAATACAGAATACTGTTGCTTTTTTTGAGAAATCTTTCGGATCATCTCCTCAAAAAACGGTTCTTTCTCCAGGTAGAATCAATATTATCGGAGAGCATGTTGACTACAATGACGGTTACGTTTTACCTGCAGCAATTGACAAAGTAATTTGTTTTGCTTTTGAAAAAAACAACACGAATACTTCTAAAATAATCGCTATCGATTTAAATGAAGAATTTGAAATCGATTTGACTCAGGAAGTTAAACTGAGTGATGTTGTTTGGACGAATTACATTCGCGGCGTAATCAAACAATTACAAGATAACGGATTTACTTTTGAAGGTTTCAACTGTGTTTTCAGCAGTAATATTCCGGTTGGTTCTGGATTGTCATCTTCTGCAGCTTTAGAATGCGGAATGATTTTCGGAATCAAATCTCTTTTTGATTTAAAAATCGAGAAAGTAGATATTTCTTTATTAGGACAAAAAGCAGAACACTGGGTTGGAATCAATTGCGGAATTATGGATCAGTTTTCGAGCGTTCATGGTCTTGAAAACAAAGTAATCAAACTAGACTGTAATACTTTAGATTTTGAATATCACAATGCCGACTTCAAAGATTATTCTCTTATTTTATTTGACTCTAATGTAAAACATTCGCTTTTTACATCTGAATATAATACCCGAAGAATCGAGTGCGAAGAAGGTTTAGCAATTATAAAAAGCCATTTCCCTGAAGTAAAAAGTTTTAGAGACGCTACAGAAGAACAGGTTTTAAGTCTAAAAGACAAAATGACTGAAAAGGTTTTCGATAGAGTTCATTTTGTTGTAAAAGAAATCAATCGTGTTATTAAAGCCTGCGAAGCTTTAGATAAAGGGAATATTGAACTTTTAGGCGAATTACTTTTTGAAACACATTACGGTTTATCTCAGGAATATGAGGTAAGCTGCGAAGAATTAGATATGCTTGTTGATACCGCAAAAGAAGACAATGCCATCGTAGGTTCACGACTTATGGGAGGCGGTTTTGGAGGCTGTACGATCAATTTAGTTAAAAAAGGGCATGAAAATGAGGTTAAAAGTAAGTTTTCGAAACTTTATTTAGATACATTTGGAATTGAATTAAAATTCTATGATGTAAAAATCTCAAACGGAACAACACTACTTTAAAAACCACAACACACTACAATGAAAAATTTTGACATTAATGAAGATCCGCACAGACGCTTCAATCCATTAATTAATGAATGGGTTTTAGTTTCACCTCATCGTGCAAAACGCCCTTGGCAGGGACAAAACGAAACAATTTCGACAGAAGAACTTCCAAAATACGATCCAACTTGTTATTTATGTCCAGGAAATGTTCGCGCCAACGGAGTAAATAATCCTGCATACGAAAACAGTTTTGTTTTTGAGAATGATTTTGCTGCTATGAAACAGGAGGAAATTATTTTTGAAGACGATATTAAACACACCTTTTTTAAAGCTAAACCAGAACAGGGAATTTCAAGAGTTGTATGCTTTTCGCCAAGACACGATTTGACTTTACCTGAAATGGAAATTGCAGATATAGAAAACATCATTAAAACTTGGCAGAAAGAATATACCGATTTAGGAAATATTAAATTCATCAACCACGTTCAGATTTTCGAAAACAAAGGAAGTGTAATGGGATGTAGCAACCCACACCCACACGGGCAAATCTGGGCTCAGTCTTCGTTGCCAACTCAAGTTGAAAAAACACAAAACAGCTTAAAATCATATTACGACAAAAACAAAAGAACCTTATTAGAAGATTACGTTCAAGCCGAATTAAAAGTCGGAGATCGTATTGTAATCGAGAATGATCATTTTGTAGCATTGGTTCCATTTTGGGCAATTTGGCCGTATGAAACGATGATTGTAAGCAAAAGAGCCGTAAATAAAATCACCAATTTCACCGCTGAAGAAAGTAGTGCTTTTGCTAAAATTTTAAAACAGCTAACAACAAAATACGATAATTTATTTAATACGTCGTTCCCGTATTCTTCAGGAATTCATCAGTCTCCAACCGATGGATTAGAACATCCGGAATGGCATTTTCATATGCATTTTTATCCACCATTGTTAAGATCGGCAACGGTAAAGAAATTTATGGTTGGGTACGAAATGTTAGGAGAATCACAACGTGATATTACACCTGAAAAAAGCGCTGAAATTTTGAGACAACTTTCAGAGGTACATTATAAAAGTCTGGTAAAAGCGTAATCACTCTTGTAAGAAAGAAGCTCAAAAGTTGAAAATTTAACACAATTATCCATTAATAAATGTAAAAAACACATTTGCCGATAGTTGTTTTATAAATTTTTATTTTACATTTGGCTTCCACTTTTATTTTCATAAAAAAATAACAGAAATAAAACACATCTTGCATTTTTAACAAGATTAAACAACATTAAAACAGATTTAAAACCCAATAAACAAACAACCTTATAATAATTATTTAAAATACTACTAACAATGAACCAAAACCTCGCTTTCGCAGACTATGCGGTTTTTATTATCTACTTTATCGTAGTCTCTGTCTACGGTTACACCGTTTATCGCAAACGTAAACAAGACGAACAAGATGCTAAAGCTTACTTTTTGGCTGAAGGAAATTTAACTTGGTGGGCAATTGGGGCGTCTCTTATTGCTTCTAATATCTCGGCAGAACAATTCATCGGAATGAGCGGTGAAGGTTTCTTCTTAGGAATCGCCGTTGCTGCTTACGAATGGCTTGCTGCTATTGCACTTATTATTGTTGCTGTATGGTTTATTCCTGTATATCTTAAAAATAAGATTTACACCATGCCACAATTCTTAAAAACACGTTACAATGAGTCTACTGCTCTTATCATGGCAGTTTTCTGGCTGTTCTTATATGTTTTTGTAAACTTGACTTCTATTCTTTACTTAGGAGCTGTTGCCATTAACGGTCTTGCTGGAGGAGAATATCTTCACGCAATCATGATCGGTTTGGCTGTTTTTGCTTTGTTTATTTCTCTTGGAGGAATGAAAGTGGTAGCTTATACAGACGTTATTCAAGTAGCTGTGTTGATCATTGGAGGTTTGGTAACTTCTTATATCGCTCTTACAACAGTTGGACAATACTTTGGTGTTGGTGAAAATGCAATTGCAGGTTTCAAAGTTTTGATGAAAGAAGCTCCTGAGCATTTCAAAATGATTATTCCAAAACCAACTGCAGCTTCGTCTCAGCTTGAAATCGATAAATATTTGACTTTCCCTGGATTGTTATCTTATGCTGCTGGTATCTGGATCATCAACCTTAACTATTGGGGATGTAACCAATACATTACACAAAGAGCTCTTGGAGCAGATTTACAAACTGCACGTACAGGAATTTTATTCGCTGGTATGTTGAAATTATTAATGCCACTTATTGTAATGCTTCCTGGTATTGCTGCTTACGTTTTATACACAAACGGACATTTACCTCAATTGGTTGGAGGAAAAGATGGTGCTTATTCTGCTGTATTAACATTCCTTCCAACTGGATTAAAAGGACTTTCTGTTGCCGCTTTAACTGCTGCAATCGTAGCATCTTTGGCTGGAAAAGTAAACAGTATCTCTACAATTTACACATTAGATGTTCATAAAAAATACATTCAGAAAGAAGCTGGTGAAAAACAACAGGTAAACATCGGACGTCTTGCCGTTTTTGTTGCCATGCTTTTAGCTGTTTTATTTACATGGAACGACATCTTAGGAATCGGTGGTGTTGGAGGATTTACATACATCCAAAAATATACTGGATTCATAAGCCCTGGAGTTTTTGCTATGTTCTTCCTTGGTATGTTCTGGAAAAGAACTACTGGAACAGCTGCAATCGTTGGGGTAATCTTAGGATTCTTATTATCTGTTTTATTCAACGAATATGCTCCAGCTTTATTTGGAAACGATACACTTTTATACACAGCTTACAATAACGGAAAAGGAGCTTTCGAAATTCCTTTCCACATCTGTATGGGATTATCATTCTTGTTTACAATGATTGCCATGATTCTAATCAGTTTCGCTGGACCAAAAGTAAACCCTAAAGCATTCGAGACTGAGCCTGGAATGTTTAAAGTACAACCGCAAACAACTGTTCTTATCGTAATTACGTTATTGATCATTGTTGCGCTTTATGTTAAGTTCTGGTAATAAATTATCAGTTCAATTCTCTCTTTTTACAGCTGTTGTTTGTCATGAACAACAGCTGTAAATTTTTAAAACAATTTCTAACACATAGAAACATAGATTTTTTTAATCCACAAAAAGAGCAGAAAACAAATCTAGATTTGAACACATAGCTATGTGAATTTAGATAAATAAAATGCCTTTTTTTAGACAAAGAAAAACTATGATTCTATGTGTTTAAAAAATATATTAGCAATAAATTATAATAAATAAAAATCATGCAGTTATCATTAACCCAAAAAATCATTATTGTTACGGGAGGCGCAAAAGGAATTGGTTTAGGAATCGTTAAGGTTCTTGCCGAAGAAAATGCAATTCCGTTTATCGTTGGACGTAACGAAAATGACAACATCAAAGCCGTAGAAGAATTAAAAGCCATTGGAAAAGAAGCACATCAAGTTGCTGCTGACCTTACAAAACCTGAAGACTGCAAAAAAGCCGTTGAAGCCGTAATCGCAAAATTCGGAAGAATTGACGGATTGGTAAACAATGCCGGAGTTAATGACGGCGTTGGATTAGAAAACGGAAATTATGAAGATTTCGCCGCATCTCTTCACAAAAATTTAGTGCATTATTATTTAATGGCTCAACACGCTCTTCCTTATTTGAAAGAATCAAAAGGAGCAATTGTAAACATTGGTTCTAAAACTGCCGAAACAGGACAAGGCGGAACTTCAGCTTACGCCGCTTCCAACGGAGGAAGAAATGCTTTAACCAGAGAATGGGCCGTTGAATTATTAAAATACAGCATTCGTGTAAACGCAGTTATTGTGGCTGAATGTTACACGCCACTTTACGAAACGTGGATTAACACTTTTGAAAATAAAGAAGAAAAATTGGCTGCAATCACTAAAAATATTCCATTAGAAAACAGAATGACAACTGCTGAAGAAATCGCGAATATGGTGGTTTTCTTGTTGTCTGAAAAATCAAGTCATACTACAGGGCAGATTATTTATGTCGATGGTGGTTACACACATTTAGACCGTTCTATTTAATATTTTTTTGCCACAGATTTAAAGGATTAAAATGATTTTTGAATTCTTTAAATCTGTGACATAAATTTTTTAACACATAGAATCATAGCTCAGCTTTGTCTAAAAAAGGCATTTCATTTTTGTAAATTCACATAGCTATGTGTTCAAATCTAGATTTGTTTTCTGCTCTTTTTATGAATTAAAAAAAATCTATGTTTCTATGTGTTTAATTTTTTTCATGCAGATTGAAGCAGATTTATTAAAATCCTTTTAATCCTTTAAATCTGTGGCAAAATTATATAAGCACTATTCTAAAACTCCGAAGGCGTAATTCCTTTAAA
>NZ_DASWYK010000225.1:0-2988 GCF_036405015.1 Flavobacterium sp.
CTTCCTTACGGTATTAATGTTGTTTGCTTTCGTTTTTAGTTTCGCTCAAGGCGGAAAAAAACTGGATAAAATCATCAAAAGAGATTATCAGATTATTGAATGTACTATTGCAAAAATGTCTGATAAAACCGTAGAATATTCCCTTCCAGGAGAAACATTGCAAATTTCGCTTGACGTTTCACAAATTGCAAGAATTGACTTTTCTAGCGGAAGATCTCAAACTTTTGATGTGAGTCAGGGAAATAGTTCACCATCGGCTGGATCATCTGGAATTACTGCGTCAGAAATGAAGACCAATACAATAGCGGTTCTTCCAGTTCCTTATTTGAATTCAGATACACAAGAAAGCTCAGAAGATATGGCAAAATTTGCCCAAAATGATCTTTATAATAAATTGTTGGACAAATCATCTAATATTTTTCCGTTAACGGTTCAAGATTTAAGAACGACAAATAGTTTGTTACATAAAGCAGGAATCGACCACAGTAACATAGACGAAACCCCAATAGATGATCTGGAAAAAATACTAGGAGTAGATAATATTGTGGCTGCTAAAATTTCGTATACAATCGGAACAAGTGCAACTTCGACCACCTACAACAGTGGAAATGCAAAAGTGAGCAATAACAATAAAAAAGTAACCACAAACGATGTTTCGACTACGACATCAAACAATCAGAGTTATTATTACTACACGGTTTATTTTGATATGTATAAAAACAGAGATAAAATCTACTCTCAGACTCGTAAACCTTTCTTAGCTGTAAAAGACAGTTGGATGGATTCTGTGAGCTATTTATTGAAAAGGAGTCCGATCTACGTTAAAAAATAGTGAATCCATTTAGAGTATTTTATTTGTTCAGATAATTACTTACAACTTTGTAACTTTGTCCCTTTGCATCTTTGTAACTTAAAAAAAAATGTTTCACTTACTAGATATTATTGGGACAATGGCATTTGCGATGTCTGGAGCTTTAACGGCAATGCATAAAAAACTGGATCCGTTTGGTGTTTTTATTATTGCCTTTGTTACAGCAGTTGGAGGCGGAACACTTCGTGATGTACTGATCGGAAGAACTCCTGTAGGCTGGATGCGTGATATGCAGTATGTTTATGTGATTATTTTAGGATTTTTTCTTGCGATTCTTTTTAGAAAAAGTTTTGATAAACTCAGAACTTCTTTATTTTTATTTGATACTATTGGTCTTGGTGTTTTTACTTTGATTGGTCTAGAAAGAGGTATTTTAACTGGACTTCATCCTGCAATTTGTATTGCGTTGGGAACCATGACCGCTTGTTTTGGAGGTGTTATTCGTGATATTTTGTGTAACGAAATCCCGAATGTTTTTAGAGAAGAAATATACGCTACAATCTGTATTTTTGGCGGAATCGTATTTTTTGGTTTACGACAATTAAATCTAAACGATGATATACTTTATTTAGTTACTTCACTTGTCATTATTATAATCAGACTAATGGCGGTAAAATATAAATGGCACTTAAAAGCATTTGATCACAAGTAATTTGCAGATGAAAAAATATAGCATAAGGAAATACAATCAAGATGATTTTTCAGTTTGGAACGATTTTATCGGTCAAGCGAAAAATGCTACGTTTTTATTTCATCGCGATTTTATGGAATATCATAAAGATCGATTTGAAGATTTTTCGCTTTTAGTTTTTGAAGAAGAAAAATTGCGTGCTGTTCTTCCAGCCAATAAAAAAGAAAATGCTGTTTATTCGCACCAGGGACTTACTTACGGCGGATTGGTTTATACTTCTAAATTAAATGTAGAAAAAGTAGAATCGATTCTAGATGAAATTTTACTTTTTCTGAAAGAAAACCAAATAGAGACTTTTTATTATAAGCCAATTCCAGATTTTTATTTTTTGGAAGGAAATAAGGAAATGAACTTTTTTTTGATGAAAAGAAAAGCAGTTTTGGAGCGAAAAGAAATGAATTTAGCGGTTAATTTGACTGTTCCTTTAAAGATTTCAAAAAGCAAAATGAAGCACTTTAGAAGAATCGAAAATTTAGATTTGGATATTTTTGAAGAAGAGCAATTCGATCCGTTTTGGGGAAAAGTTTTGGAGCCACGATTACAAGAGAAATTCAATACCAAACCAGTTCATTCTAAAGAAGAAATGGCACTTTTAAAAGCTAAATTCCCTCAAAATATCAAACAATATTCGGCTTACAGAAATGATGAAATTATAGCTGGAATTACCATCTTTGAAACCAAAAACGTAGTCAAATCGCAGTATGGTGCAACTTCAAAAATTGGAGAAGAATTTAGAGCTTTAGACTTTTTATTCATCAATCTGATTCATAAATACAAACGAAAAGGAAAACACTTTTTTGATATGGGAATTGTAAATTCCGATACCGAAGATTACAACTCTGGACTTTTAAAACAAAAAGAAGAATTAGGCTGTTCTGTTTACAGTCAGGATTTTTATAAAATCGAAATTAAGTGATACCGTTTTTAGATCTAAAAAAAATCAACGAACCTTATGAAACTGCTTTTCAGGAAAAACTGAAAACGGTTTTAGATAATGGCTGGTATATTTTAGGACAAGAAGTGGAAACATTTGAAAAAGCTTTCGCTGAATATTGTCACTCGAAATATTGCATTGGAGTTGGAAACGGATTTGATGCTTTGGTTTTGATTTTTAAAGGTTACATCGAACTTGGAAAACTTAAAAAAGGCGATGAAGTTATTGTTCCTGCGAACACCTATATTGCCAGTATTTTAGCCATTTTACAAGCTGATTTGGTTCCGATTTTAGTCGAACCGAGATTAGAAACATATAATCTAAATCCAGATTTAATTGAAGCTAAAATCACTTCAAAAACAAAAGCCATTTTAGCGGTTCATTTATACGGACAATTGTGCGAAATGGATAAAATAAGCGAAGTAGCACTTCAAAACGATTTAATTGTGGTAGAAGATGCAGCACAATCGCACGGAACGGAAAATTTTAAAT
>NZ_DASWYK010000226.1:0-39206 GCF_036405015.1 Flavobacterium sp.
GATAAATTCAATGTTTAATCGTTGAACCGTTTATTCGTTAAATCGATTAAACAATTAAACGAATAACCGAATAAACAAACAAATGAAACAATATTTAGATTTAGTAAAACACGTTTTAGAAAACGGAAATCAAAAAGGAGATCGTACTGGAACTGGGACTAAAAGCGTTTTCGGTTATCAAATGCGCTTTGATTTAAGTGAAGGTTTCCCAATGGTTACTACTAAAAAGCTACATTTAAAATCAATTATCTACGAATTGCTTTGGTTTTTAAAAGGAGATACAAATATTAAATATCTTCAGGAAAACGGAGTGAAAATTTGGGATGAATGGGCAGATTCTAATGGTGATTTAGGTCCCGTTTATGGACATCAGTGGCGTAATTGGAACAGCGAAGAAATTGATCAGATTTCGGAATTAATTGCAGAATTAAAAACGAATCCAAACAGCCGAAGAATGTTGGTTTCTGCATGGAACCCTTCTGTTTTACCAGATACTAAAAAGTCTTTTGAAGAAAATGTAGCTAACAACAAAGCTGCATTGCCTCCATGTCATGCCTTTTTTCAATTTTATGTTGCTGCTCCAGATTTAGAAAAAGGAGAAACAAAAGGAAAATTATCTTGCCAGTTGTATCAGCGAAGTGCTGATATATTTTTAGGCGTTCCTTTTAATATTGCTTCTTACGCCTTATTAACCATGATGATTGCTCAAGTTTGTGATCTAGAAGCAGGTGAATTTATACACACTTTTGGTGATGCACATATTTACAACAATCATTTTGAGCAATTAGAATTACAATTGACACGTGAACCAAAACCATTACCAAAAATGATTCTAAATCCTGAGATTAAAAACATTTTTGATTTTGATTTCAATGACTTTACACTCGTAGATTACGATCCACATCCTGCCATAAAAGGAAGTGTTGCTGTATAAAATTATAAAAAAATCCGCTTAAATATTTAAGCGGATTTTTTTATAACTATACAACTAAAACACTATTTTCACTTCCGGCATAATCATTCCATTTGTAAAAATCGGCTTCTGGATCGTTCACATAAATTCCGTCGATTACATACTTAAACTCGTAAATCGCATCTTTAACCAAATCATAAGTAGCTTTAAAAGTTCCATTTTTTAGCTTACTTAAAGTTCCTTCTGAAGGATTCCAGTTGTTGAAATCGCCTACAACTGCTGCCGAATCAGCGTCTTTAGCATCAATAGAAAATGTTACTTTAACAACCGGCTTTGTTTTGATAAATTGTTTCTTCAAAGACATAACTATTTAGTTTTTAGATTTATACAACCTAAAATTAATTAAAATCGGCCAAATCCTCACCACCTCGTTAATCGATTTATGATAATACCAAAAACAGCAGGTTATTTTAACCATATCTGCAATTTAAGCCACCTAAAATTTTGCTTTTCAAATTCTTAGGTTAATTTAAACCAAATATTCTTTTGGCAAAATATTGACTTTCAAAAATAAATTTTAACTTTATAATCTCATTTTTATCTTATGGAAAAAGAAGTACACGAACAATACGAATACGCTAGACGCCGATTAAGACAAAAAAAAATCCTATATTTTCATTTTGTTCTTTTCCTTTTAGGAAGTTTATTTTTATTTATTGCCAATAGATTTTTTGGTTTTGGAGAAGGTACAACTCAAAATTGGTGTATCTGGGGTATTACGATTTGGCTTTTCCTTTTTATTCTTCATTTTATAAAAGTGTACATCACTGACCGTTTTATGAATAAAAAATGGGAAAGAGAACAAATTGACCGATTAGTAGCTTTACAGCAAAAAAGAATCAGTCAGCTTGAATCTTCTATCAATGAAGAGAATGAAAATAAAATTTAGTTAGGCATACCATGATTATAATGATAGCGGCAGCAGCCGAAAATAATGCGCTTGGAAAAAACAATGAGTTAGTTTGGCATCTTCCAAATGACTTTAAAAGATTTAAATCCCTTACCACAGGCCATCATATTATTATGGGAAGAAAAACATTTGAGAGTTTCCCAAAACCTTTACCCAATCGTGTTCACATTGTAATTTCTCGTCAGGAAAATTATCAGCCTGAAGGATGTATTGTTGTTGACAGTATAGAAAAAGCACTTGCCGCATGTCCTGAAAATGATGATAGTTACATTATAGGTGGTGGCGAAATTTACAACCTGGCTCTTCCTTTTACAGATATAATAGAGTTAACTAAAGTTCATCACACTTTTGAAGCAGATGCTTTCTTTCCAAAAATCAATAAAAGTGAATGGCTTTTGGTAGAATCTGAAGAAAATTATAAAGATGAAAAGCATCTTTATGATTATACTTATGAAACTTACATTAGAAAATAAAATAAAAAACATCCTCTTGTTTAAGGAGGATGTTTTTAAATAATTGGTCTTTTGATACTGACTCGCTCAAGAAATCGTTTTTGTTTAAAATCACTAATGTTAAAAACATTTGTAATAACTGAATAACATTTATGTTATTTGAGATATAAATCTCAAAACGCCTTTAATAACAAATACCACTAAGATATTAAAGGCAGAAAATTAAAATTTCCAAAAACAAATTTAATCCTAAGAACGTATTTTGCACTATTAATTAGTATTTCCCCCCAAGAATAATACTTACAAAACTTTTTCAAGAACAAATGAATTACAAGCGCAAAAAAAGCAACCATTTGTTTAAGTCATTGCAATAATACCAATCATTAAAACTTTAATCATTTTTACTTTAGCAAAGTTGTTCATATTACGAGAATTACACAATACCGCGTTTTAGGGATATTGCCAAAATACCTAGATTTAGGGATGCTAGAATGTATCAGTACTTCACTCTCAAACAAATCATCACAAACATTTATTTTACAAATCAAAAAACTCAATTACAGTTAATCTAGATTGTTTATATTTGCCTAAATAAAAAAAATGTCTGAAAAAATAACTCCGTATAAAGACTCTTCACTAGGTAAAAAAGAGCAAGTAACCCAAATGTTTGACACCATTTCCGGGAATTACGACAATTTAAATCGTGTCATCTCATTTGGTATTGATGTTAAATGGCGTAAAAAAGTATTAAAAATAGTATCAGACAAAAAACCAAAGGTTATTCTTGACATTGCTACCGGAACTGGTGATTTAGCCATTTTATTAGCACAAACTAATGCTGAAAAAATTATTGGTCTGGATATTTCAGCTGGAATGCTGGAAGTGGGAAAAAAGAAAGTTCAGGAAAAAAACCTTTCTAATATTATTGAATTAGTTTTAGGCGATTCTGAAAACATGCCTTTTGAGGATAATTACTTTGACGCCATTACTGTTGGTTTTGGAGTTAGAAACTTTGAAAATCTTGAAAAAGGTTTTGCAGAAATCTTAAGAGTTCTAAAACCAAATGGTGTATTCGTTATATTAGAAACTTCAGTTCCAGATAAATTTCCTTATAAACAAGGTTATAATTTTTACAGCAAAAATATACTTCCGTTAATCGGAAAATTATTTTCTAAAGATAACGATGCTTATGGCTATTTATCTGAATCTGCTGCTGCTTTTCCTTATGGAGAAGCCTTAAACAATATTTTGAGAAAAACTGGGTTTATAGATGTTGTGGCAATGCCGCAAACTTTTGGTGTCGCAACGATTTATTCTGCATCTAAAAAATAGTATGAAAAAAGCTGTAATCTTAATTTTATTAGTCTTAACAACAAAAGGACACTCGCAATTTGCTAAAAACATGTTTAGTAAAGATCCTATTATTAACCTTGAAAACTGGCAGAAACAGCGTGTCTACTTTGGTTATTTTTTAGGCTTTAATAGTTTTGACTTTAAATTTGATTACAAAACTCCCGTACAAAATGATATTCAGGTAAAAAAAACTACCGGTTTTAATGTAGGAGTTGTAGCCGATTTAAGATTACAGGAATATATTAATCTTCGTTTTGAACCAGGATTGTATTATACAAAGCGTGACCTTTTTTATCCAGGCATAGGAAATTTGGAAAGTGATTATCTGAGAGAAGTAAACAGCACCTATATTCACTTTCCTTTATTATTAAAGTTCTCTGCTTTGCGTACCGGAAATGTGCGTCCGTATTTAGTTGGAGGTATGTCGACTACTTTAAATTTATCTAGTAATGCAAAATCTCCTGATGACAACTGGCAACAGAAATTTAGAGTTAAACAATGGACGGCAGCTTACGAAGTAGGTTTTGGAATCGATATTTTTACTGAATATTTTATCTTTTCTCCTTCTGTAAGAGGTATGTTTGGTATTACTAATGAGATAATTCGTGACAATGTCACTGCAGAACATCCGGTTAGTCCGTATACGGATAATATAGATTCTATGAAATCGAGAGCGATTTTAGTAAATTTTACTTTTCATTAAAACAAAATCTCAACTATTTCGTTTAAATTCACTAAGAATAATTGCTGTCGCAGTAGCTACATTTAAACTTTCGGTTTTTTGAAGCTCTCCGAATCTGGGAATTGTAAGACGAGAAGTCACTATTTTTTCAATCTCTTCTGAAATACCATTGGCTTCGTTACCCATAATAATGATTCCATCTTGCGGTAATTGAGATTGATAAATATTTGCTCCGTCCATAAAAGTTCCAAAAATTGGTAGTTTAGTTTGAGCAAGAAAAGTTTTCAAGTCGATATAATTTACATTTACTCTGGTAATAGAGCCCATTGTTGCCTGCACTACTTTTGGGTTGTAAATATCTACTGTTTCTTTTGAACAAATTACTTGTTTAATACCAAACCAATCACAAAGACGCAGAATGGTTCCAAGATTTCCAGGATCTCTAATATCGTCTAAAGCCAAAATCAAGCCTGAATCGGTTATTTTGTTTTCGGCTGGCATTTTAAAAACTGCCAAACAAGAATTTGGAGTCGATAAAGCACTTATTTTTTTTAGTTCTTGCTCATTAATAAGAGTTCGTTTTGAAGCGTGAACTGTTTCAAAATCATTCAGCGTGGTGTATAAATGTTCTAATTCAAAATTGGATTGCAGCAATTCTTGAATTACTTTTACTCCTTCAGCAAAAAATAATTGATTTGCAAAACGCTGCTTTTTTTGATGTAAACCCGAGATAAGTTTTATTTGGTTTTTACTAACCATAAAATAATGTACTTTTGAATTAAATATTTAAAAACACTTGAAAAATAATTCCACAAAAATAATAGCATTTCTTCTAATTGCAATATTAATTTGCGCTTGTAATGCCGTAAAAAGAGTTCCCGATGGAAAAAACCTTCTTGTAAAAAACAATATTTTAGTTAACGGAAAATCTACCAACGACGAAGTTGCTTCTAATCAGATGTATCAAAAACCAAATGGTAAACTGTTAGGCTACAAACTTCGACTAAATTTATACAATCTGGCTAATTTAAATCCAGATTCTACTTATCAGGCAAAATTCAAAAACAATCCAGGTAAGTATGAACGTATGTCTAAATTGCTATCGGCAAAACAAGTAGATCGTCTTGGACAGTCTTTTTATTACAAAGGAATTCACGAATTTCTAAAAAACACTGGAGAACCTCCTGTAATTATTGATACTGCCAGAACAAAAAAATCTTTATTACGTTTAAAATACTATTATTTCAACAATGGCTTTTTTAATGTTAAAACCGATTATTCTATAGACACCGTTGGATACAAAAGAGCTGCTATTAATTATAATATTGCAACAGGTCCCGCTTACAAATTAGATACTATCAGTACTAATATTCTAACTCCTGCTTTAGATTCATTATATAGAACCAACAATGAACCTTCTTTATTAAAATCGGGAAATCAATATAAAACTACAGATTTCGAAGATGAAAAAAACCGTATTACGACTTATTTTAGAAATCATGGTGCATACTACTTCCAACCAACTTATGTAACATTTGATATTGATACAATTGGTAAAAAAGCCAAAGCCGATGTAACTTTAAATATTAGCAACAATGTTATTCAGGGCAGAGATTCCAGTAGAACAGAGCCTTTTAAATTATACAAAATTAGCGATGTCAACATTTACACCGATTATTCGGCTGCTAACTCAAAGAAAAAACCTACTGATAGTACAACTTACAACAATTTCAATCTTTACAGTTTCAATAAATTAAAGTACAAACCTCGTGCAATTACAGATGCAATATTCATCACCAAGGGAAGTACTTTTGCCGATTTTAGAACAACACTTTCTTCACGATATTTAAACAACTTAAAGATTTTCAACTACCCATCAATACAGTATGAAGTTGACAAAAGAGATTCTACAGCACAATCTCTTATCGCCAATGTTTATCTAACTCCTCGAAAAAAATACAGTTTTGGTGCAACTTTTGACGTGACGCATTCTAATATTCAGGATTTCGGAATTGGAGCGAGTATTTCAGAAACTATCAGAAATGTCTTCAATCGTGCAGAGACTTTAGAAATTTCTGCTCGTTTAAACATTGGTTCTTCTCGAGACATGGCAAATCCAAACAATAATTTCTTCAATGTCTCAGAATACGGTTTGGATATGAAATTAAATTTCCCAAGGATTTTACTGCCTTTTGGAACCGAAAAAATTATTCCTAAAAGTATGATTCCGTATACTTCGATAACTTCTGGTTTTTCAAAACAAAGAAATATCGGTTTAGATAAAGAAAATTTTACGGGCGGTATCTCTTACAACTGGACACCAAAACGTTATAATACTGCAAAACTGGAATTGTTGAATGCTCAGTTTGTTCGTAATTTAAATCCAGACAATTATTTTAGAGTTTATACTTCATCTTATAATGATTTAAATAATATTGGAAAAACCTACAATCAAACGCCTTCGAACTGGGGAGACACTCCAGAAGAACAAGCTAAAGAAAACTTAACGATCCCAAAAGGAACGACAGGTTTTACCAATGAAGTTTTAAACGATCTAACCCCATTAAGACCTGGCGATGCACAATATCAAGAAGTTGCCAGCATTGAAGAAAGAAGAGTTCGTTTAACCGAAAATGACTTTATTCTCGCGACAAGTTATACATTCACTAAAACAACCAAAAAAGATTTAGCTGACAATAATTTTTATCAATTTAGGACTAAAATTGAATCGGCTGGAACCTTATTAACATTAGTATCTGAGATAGGAAACCTACCTAAAAATAATAGAGGAAATTATGAAATCTTTAATTTAGAATATTCTGAATACCTTAAAACTGAATTCGACTACATTAAACACTGGGATTTTGGAAAAGAAAAAGTACTAGCCGTTAGAACATTCTTTGGAATTGCGGTTCCTTTTGGAAACTCAAATTACATTCCGTTTTCACGAAGTTATTATTCAGGAGGTTCCAATGATAACCGAGCATGGCAACCTTATGCTTTAGGACCTGGAAGTACAAATGCAGTAAACGACTTTAATGAGGCCAATATGAAAATCGCAGCAAGTGCCGAATTTCGTTTTAAAGTTTTCGGAGATGTTAAAGGTGCCATCTTTGCAGATGCCGGAAATATCTGGAATGTACTCGATAATGTGGTAGATCCGAAAGCAAAATTTGACAACTTAAACGATTTAGAAGAAATTGCTTTAGGTACTGGATTTGGTTTGCGATACGATTTAAGCTTTTTTGTTATTCGTTTAGATTTAGGCTTTAAGACCTATAATCCGGCGCATGACAAGGGAGACAGATGGTTTAAAGAATATAATTTTGGGCACTCGGTTTTAAATTTTGGTATAAATTATCCGTTCTAATGCTAATTAATTCTTATTTTTGCAACCTAAAAACTAAAAACAACTATAAAAAAAATTACAATGGCACACAACATTAAACCAGGAGTAGCTACAGGAGATCAAGTACAAGAGATCTTTAATTATGCGAAAGAGAAGGGTTTTGCTCTTCCAGCAGTAAACGTTACTGGATCAAGCACAATTAATGGAGTTCTTGAAACTGCAGCAAAACTAAACGCGCCAGTTATCATTCAATTTTCTAACGGAGGAGCTCAATTCAACGCTGGAAAAGGATTATCAAATGCAGGTGAAAAAGCAGCAATTGCGGGAGGAATCGCAGGAGCAAAACATATTCACACTTTGGCAGAAGCTTACGGTGCAACTGTAATTTTACATACTGACCACTGCGCAAAAAAACTTTTACCTTGGATTGATGGTTTATTAGATGCTTCTGAAAAACACTTCGCAGAAACAGGAAAACCATTATTCAGTTCTCATATGATCGATTTGTCTGAGGAGCCAATCGAAGAAAATATCGAGATCTGTAAAGAATATTTAGCTAGAATGAGCAAAATGGGTATGACATTAGAAATCGAGCTTGGAATTACAGGTGGTGAAGAAGATGGTGTTGATAACTCTGATGTTGACAGCTCAAAATTATATACTCAACCAGAAGAAGTAGCTTACGCTTACGAAGAATTATCTAAAGTAAGCCCTAAATTTACAATTGCTGCTGCTTTCGGAAACGTTCACGGTGTTTACAAACCAGGAAACGTAAAATTAACTCCAAAAATCTTAAAAAATTCTCAAGACTTCGTACAAAACAAATTCAATACAGGACACAATCCAGTTGATTTCGTATTCCACGGAGGTTCAGGATCTACACTTGAAGAAATCAGAGAAGGAATTAGCTACGGAGTTATCAAAATGAACATTGATACAGATTTACAATTTGCATACACTGAAGGAATCCGTGATTATATGGTTAAAAATTTAGATTATTTAAAATCTCAAATTGGTAACCCAGAAGGTCCAGATGCTCCTAACAAAAAATACTATGACCCAAGAAGATGGGTTCGTGAAAGTGAAGTAACATTCAACGCAAGATTGGAACAAGCTTTTGCAGACTTAAATAACGTAAACACGTTATAATAGTATTCAGTGTACAGTTTTAAGTGTTCAGTTGCTGGACACTTAAAACTTACAAATACCACTGAACACTGAAATTTTTATTACTGAACACTGAATACTAAAAGAAATGGCTTGGTTTAAAAGACAAGAAAAAGGGATTACGACCGCTACAGAAGACAAGATGGACGTTCCGAAAGGATTGTGGTACAAATCTCCTACTGGAAAAATTATTGATGCTGACGAATTAGCGAGAAATTTATTCGTAAGCCCTGAAGATGATTTTCACGTTCGAATTGGAAGCGCAACCTATTTTGAAATTTTATTCGACAACAACGAATTTGTTGAGTTAGATAAAAACATGACTTCTAAAGATCCTTTGCATTTTGTGGATACAAAAAAATATGCAGAGCGTTTGAAAGATGTAATGGAAAAAACTCACTTAAAAGACGCTGTACGTACGGGAGTAGGAAAATCTAAAGGAAGAGAACTTGTAATCTGTTGTATGGATTTCGCTTTTATTGGTGGATCTATGGGAGCAGTTGTAGGGGAAAAAATCGCAAGAGGTATTGATCACGCGATCAAAAACAAACTACCTTTTGTAATGATTTCAAAGTCTGGTGGAGCTCGTATGATGGAAGCTGCTTATTCGTTAATGCAATTAGCAAAAACTTCTGTAAAATTAGCTCAATTAGCTGAAGCTAAACTACCTTATATCTCTCTTTGTACAGATCCAACAACTGGAGGAACAACTGCATCATACGCTATGTTAGGAGACATCAACATCTCTGAGCCAGGCGCTTTGATTGGTTTTGCTGGTCCGCGTGTTGTACGTGATACTACAGGAAAAGATTTACCAGAAGGTTTCCAAACTGCTGAATTTCTTTTAGAGCACGGTTTCTTAGACTTTATCACGCCAAGAAAAGAATTGAAAGATAAGATCAACTTATACATCGATTTGATTCAAAACAATGATATTCGATAGTTTTAAAACTATTTAAAATAGAAAATCCCAAGAAAATTGCTTCTTGGGATTTTTTTGTTTTTAAACCATATAAGTTATGTAAGTTCTCCTGCAAGGTTTCCAAAACCTTGTAGGTTTCAATTTCAACGCAACTTTTCTTGATTACAATCTTCAGTAACACCTACAAGGTTTTAAAAACCTTGCAGGAAAGCAACATTAATAATTTGATTCTTTTTTTATCCTTATAAAAACCTTAGAATCTTAGCATCAGAACCTTATAACCCAAGAAAAAAACCTACATTCCTGTTCTAATCGCCTCAACTGGATCTAAATTTGCTGCTGAAATTGCAGGTAGGATTCCTGAAATCAATCCGATTAATGCAGCCAAACTTGTTCCTAAAATTATATTTCCTAGACTGAGAACAAATTCAAAATCGAGCAATTTTGTTAAAGCGAATGCAATTCCCCAAACCATTAGCAAACCGATAATTCCACCAATAACGGAAAGAATTACTGCCTCGAACAAAAATTGAAATAAGATAAATTTATTTTTCGCTCCTAAAGATTTCTGAATTCCGATAAGATTGGTTCTCTCTTTAACCGAAACAAACATAATATTGGCAATTCCGAAACCACCAACAAGAAGAGAAAATCCACTAATGATCCACCCTACTACATTCATCTGTCCTATAATTCCATCAATAAAATCAGTAAATCCAGAAAGAACATTTATAAAGAAATTATCCATTTCTCCTGCTTTCATACCTCGGATTGCTCGAAGTTTTTGAGCAACTTCAGCTTTATAAGCCTCCATATCAATTCCTTTTTCTGGCTTTAAAATAATTACAGGCGTCATCGAATCGCTATCACCATACATTCTTCTTAAAAAATTAGCAGGTAAGTAAACAGAAGTATCGTTACTATCTCCAAAAAAACCCGCTCCTTGTTTCGCCATTACACCAATAACAGTAAATCGCTGTCCATATAAACGGATATTTTTCCCTAAAGGATCCGTTGAACCGAAAAGCCCATCCGCAATATCATACCCAAGAACAATAACGGCAGTTCCAGAATTAGATTCTGATTCATTGTAAAATCTTCCTTTATCAAAACTCAATCCATCGACATCAACCATTTCGCTTGATGCTGGAATAATATTTACATCACTAACCGTTTTAGAATCGTATTTTAAAGTTTCTCTGTTTACAAAAAGCTGATACCCGACTTGATCTGTATTATTTAAAGAGTTTTTTAAGGCAACATACTCATCATATTTCACATTTGGAAACTGTTCTCTCTTCCATTGTGGAATTTCAGACGGTCCAAAACTGAATTTCATTAAATAAATTGTATTTTTATCTAAGCTGCTCAAATCTTTAGAGATTTTTTTATCTAAAGAATCAACTGCAGCCAAAACAGCGATAATTGAAAAAATACCAATCGTAACACCTAATAGAGATAATAAAGTACGTAATTTATTATTTCGTAAAGCATTGATGGCAAAGCTGAGGCTTTCTTTTAATAATCTTAAATAAACAAGCATATTTTAGTATTTTTCAATAAAGTAAAATTCAATAATTAAATTTCAAAAACCTAATAAAAGTTAACTTACTCATCAGTAGATTTTTTTAGCATTTTGTTACACTAATTTTCTTTAATATAATATATAAAAAAACTACTTTTGCAGTCTCAAAATCATAACTACACAATGAGCACAACTAAAAAAATACAATCGGCATTAATTTCTGTTTTTTCTAAAGATGGATTAGAACCAATTGTTAGAAAATTACACGAACAAAATGTAACACTTTATTCAACTGGAGGAACTGAAGATTTCATCAAAAACCTTGGTATTCCGGTAGTTCCTGTTGAAGATATTACTTCTTTCCCTGAAATTCTTGGCGGAAGAGTAAAAACATTACACCCGAAAATTTTTGGAGGAATTTTAAATCGTCAAGACAACGAGAGTGATGTTCAGCAAATGAAGGAATTTGATATTCCGCAAATCGATTTAGTAATTGTTGACTTATATCCTTTTGAAAAAACAGTTGCTTCTGGAGCTAGCGAACAAGATATTATCGAAAAAATTGATATTGGTGGAATTTCATTAATTCGTGCTGGTGCAAAAAACTTCAAAGACACTGTAATTGTAGCTTCTGTTAACGAGTACAGCTTGCTTTTAGATTTGATTACTGAGCAAGATGGAGCAACAACTTTAGAAAACAGAAGATTGTTTGCTACTAAAGCATTCCACGTTTCATCTCACTATGATGGAGCTATTTTTAATTATTTCAATACAGACGAGACTATTTACAAAGAAAGCATTGCAAACGGTCAAGTTTTAAGATATGGTGAAAACCCTCACCAAAAAGGATTCTTCTTTGGAGATTTTGACGCTATGTTCAAAAAAGTTCACGGAAAAGAATTATCATACAACAACTTACTAGATGTTGATGCAGCGGTAAATTTAATTGCTGAGTTTAAAACTGACGGACCAACGTTCGCGATTTTAAAACACAACAATGCTTGTGGATTGGCTTCTAGAAAAACAATTAGCGAAGCTTATTTAGCGGCTTTAGCTTGTGATCCTACATCTGCTTTTGGCGGAGTGTTAATTTCTAACACAAAAATTGATTTAGAAACAGCGCAAGAAATCAACAAATTATTCTGCGAAGTGGTAATCGCTCCAGCTTATGATGATGAGGCTATCAACGTTTTACAAGAGAAAAAGAACAGAATTATTCTAGTTCAAAATGAAGTTGAATTACCAGCTCGTCAAGTAAGAACTTGTCTTAATGGTTTGTTAATTCAGGACAGAAATAATATTACGGATAATAAAGAGCATTTAAAAACCGTTACAATTACAGAACCTACTGCTCAAGAGATCGAAGATTTGATCTTTGCTTCTAAAATCTGCAAGAATACAAAATCAAACACTATTGTATTTGCTAAAAACGGAACATTGATTTCATCAGGTACAGGTCAGACTTCAAGAGTTGACGCTTTAATTCAAGCAGTTGACAAAGCAAAAGCTTTTGGATTTGATTTGAATGGAGCTTCTATGGCAAGTGATGCATTTTTCCCATTTCCGGACTGTGTTGAATTAGCTAAAAAAGCAGGAATTACAGCAGTAATTCAGCCAGGAGGTTCGATAAAAGACGAATTAAGTATAAATTATTGCAATGAAAATAATCTTGCAATGGTATTTACAGGAACTCGTCATTTTAAACATTAATTTGTTTAACTTTGTTCAAAATAATTTATAACATTTTAAACCCCTAAAAAACTTATGGGATTTTTTGATTTCATGACCGAGGATATTGCAATAGACCTTGGTACCGCAAACACTTTAATCATTCATAATGATAAAGTTGTTATTGACAGCCCCTCTATCGTAGCACGCGACAGAGTTTCAGGCAAAATCATCGCTGTTGGTAAAGAAGCCAACATGATGCAAGGTAAAACACATGAAAACATCAAGACCATAAGGCCTTTGAAAGATGGTGTAATTGCCGATTTTGATGCTTCGGAAAAAATGATCAATATGTTCATTAAAAGTATTCCTGCATTAAAAAAGAGAATGTTTACCCCAGCTTTAAGAATGGTAGTTTGTATTCCTTCTGGAATTACTGAGGTTGAAATGCGTGCAGTAAAAGAATCTTGTGAGAGAGTTAACGGAAAAGAAGTTTACCTAATTCACGAACCAATGGCCGCAGCAATCGGTATTGGAATCGACATTATGCAACCAAAAGGTAACATGATCGTGGATATCGGAGGTGGTACAACTGAAATCGCTGTTATCGCATTAGGCGGAATTGTTTGCGACAAATCTGTTAAAATTGCAGGTGACGTTTTCACAAACGACATCGTGTATTACATGCGTACACAACATAACCTTTTCGTAGGAGAAAGTACTGCTGAAAAAATTAAAATTCAAATCGGAGCGGCTATCGAAGATTTAGACGGACCGCCAGAAGATATGTCAGTTCAAGGTAGAGATTTACTTACTGGTAAACCAAAACAAGTAGATGTTTCTTACCGTGAAATTGCAAAAGCATTAGACAAATCTATTCAGCGTATTGAGGATGCTGTTATGGAAACATTATCTCAAACTCCTCCTGAGTTAGCTGCCGATATCTACAACACAGGTATCTATTTAGCAGGTGGTGGATCTATGTTAAGAGGTCTTGACAAACGTATCTCTCAAAAAACAGATTTACCTGTTTATATTGCAGAAGATCCTTTAAGAGCTGTTGTTCGCGGTACTGGAATGGCTCTAAAAAACATTGCAAAATTTAAAAGTATCTTAATTAAATAAGATTCGAAATAACAATCAATTTACTTTTATGAGGGTCAAATTTTCAATATTTGATCCTCGTAAAACTTGAAATCATAAAGCATATCCTGAAACAAAATAACCAGACAAGAAATGCAGCAAATATTTAATTTCATTATAAGAAACAGTAATCGATTGCTGTTTTTGCTGCTTTTAGGTATTTCGTTAGGACTCACAATTCAATCACATTCCTATCACAGAAGCAAGGTAATCAGTTCAGCTAATTTTTTAAGCGGTGGTGTTTACGAAAAAATCAATCGTGTTAACGAATACTTGAATTTAAGAGCAGAAAACGACGAACTTGTACTTGAGAACGCAAGATTAAAAAGTCTTTTATTCAATAAAGAAGACACTACAAAACCACCTACACCTGATAGTATTAAAGGTGTAAAACCTTCGGATATAATTGTATCTAAAGTAATTCATAATTCATACAACACCCACGAGAACTATATCACTTTAAACTCTGGAAGCAAAGACGGAGTTAAACAAGATATGGGAGTTATCAATAGTTTAGGAATTGTCGGCGTTATCGATAATACTTCACCAAATTACTCAACCGTTGTTAGTATATTGAATATGAAATCGCATATTAATGCGAAAATTAAAAAATCAAATCATTTTGGTTCATTAACATGGAACGGAAAAAGTACAGGTTATGTACAATTAGAAGACGTTCCTAGATTAGCTTCAATTAGAAAAGGCGATACCATTGTAACCGGTGGACAATCTGTCATTTTCCCTGAAGGCATCAACATCGGAACTGTTGATATTGTGTACAAAAAAGAAGGTACAAGTTTTTATGTTATAAAAGTAAAACTGTTTAATGATATGACCAATTTAGGACATGTATACATCATTAAAAGTAAAGGACGAGAAGAACTTATTAATTTAGAAAACAAAAGCAAAGAGAAAGATGAATAGCGCTTTGTTGGTAAATATTTTTCGATTTATTATGCTGCTGGCAGTTCAGATTGTTATTTTCAACAATATGAATTTCTTAGGCTACATAAGTCCTTTTCCGTATATTTTGTATATCATTTTATATCCCGTAAACAGTAATAAAGCAGGTTTAATTGTATCCAGTTTTTTACTTGGACTAATGATGGACATGTTTTGTAATTCTGGAGGAATACATGCAACAGCTTGTGTAATTCTAGCTTATTATAGACCTTACATCTTTAAGTTTTCTTTTGGACTGAGTTACGAATATCAAACTATAAAACTAAATGATTCTTTAACACCAGAACGATTTTCATTTATACTGGTTTCGGTTTTAATGCATCACATTGTATTATTTGTTCTTGAAGCATTTCAATTCAAATTTATCTGGGACATTTTACTCCGAACCTTATTTAGCTCTATTTTCACCATAATCACCTCCATAATAATAATTTATCTTATTAAGCCCAATAAACGATGAGAAAAGTTCTGCTGCCCACTATAATTATTATTGCAGCATCTTTGCTAGTGATTAGGATCTTTTATCTACAAATTATTGATGATTCCTTTAAACTGAAATCTGAAAATAATGCGATAAAAAAAGTTTACGACTATCCTGAAAGAGGCTACATCTACGATAGACACGGGAAACTTCTTGTGGCTAATCAGGCTTCTTATGATATTATGGTTATTCCTAGGGAAATAAAGAAAGATCTTAACGTTGCTGAATTCTGTAATTTATTAAATATTACTCCAGAAGAGTATCACAAACGTGTCGAAAAAGCAAAAGTATACAGTCCAAGGCTTCCTTCTGTTTTCTTGTCGCAATTAAATAAAAATGAATTTGCAGCTTTTCAAGAAAAACTTAGAAAATATGAAGGTTTTTATTTCCAGAAAAGATCTCTTCGTGATTACGAGGTAGATTATGGAGCAAACATCTTTGGCTTCATTAGACAGGCAGACGAAAATTTAATAGCAAAAAACCCATATTACAACAGCGGAGATTTAATTGGTAAACAAGGTGTCGAAGAAAGCTACGAAGAAATTTTACGCGGAATAAAAGGTGTAAAATATATTCAAAAAGACAAATATAACCGAGAAATTGGCCCTTATAAAGAAGGTAAATACGACACTATCGCTGTAGCCGGAGAAGACATCAATTTAACAATTGATGCTGCACTTCAAAAATATGGCGAAGAATTAATGATCAACAAAAGAGGTGGAATTGTTGCTATAGAACCTAAAACGGGGGAAATTTTAGCATTGGTTACTGCTCCTTCTTATGATCCAGGAATTTTAGTAGGACGTCAAAGATCTAAAAATTATACGCTTTTGTACAACGATTCTATTGCAAAGCCATTATACGACAGAGGTCTTTTAGCAGAATATCCTCCAGGTTCTCCGTTCAAAATCTTAACAGGATTAGTTGCTCTTCAGGAAGGTGTTGTAAACGAACAAACAACTTTTATGTGTCATCATGGTTTTAGCTATGGTGGAGGACGATTTATGAAATGTCACGGTTTTGGACCTCATCAGCTTCATAATGGAATTTACAATTCTTGTAACACATACTTTGGACAGGCTTATATGCTAACCATCAACAAATATTCTGACCCTGGTAAAGCGGTAGATGTTTGGAGCGATCACGTAAAAAGTTTTGGTTTAGGACAATTTATGGGATATGATTTACCTACTGGAAAAAGAGGTAATATTCCGACTTCAAAAACCTATAAAAGGATTTACCCTAATGGCGGATGGAGAAGTTCTACTATCGTATCTAATGCAATTGGTCAAGGAGAGGTTTTAATGACTCCTATTCAGTTGGCTAACATGATGGCTACTGTAGCCAATCAAGGTTATTATTATACTCCTCATATCATTAAAAAGATTGAAGGGGAGAAAATTGATGATAAGTTCACAACAAAACACGTTACTACAATTGATCAAAAATATTTCCCGCCAGTTATCAGCGGATTATTTGACGTTTACAATAAAGGTACAGCTTATGCTCTTCGAGTTGAAGGAATTGATATTTGTGGAAAAACTGGAACAGCAGAAAATTATGCCAAAATAAACGGTAAAAGAGAAAAACTTAAAGATCACTCTATATTTGTGGCTTTTGCACCAAAAGACAATCCAAAAATTGCAATTGCAGTTATGATTGAAAATGGAGGTTTTGGAGCAACAGTTGCTGGACCAATTGCGAGTTTGATGATTGAGAAATACTTAAGAAACAAAATCACAAGAACTGATTTAGAAACAAGAGTATTAAACAAGAGTTTGCTTGTTGAATATGCTAAATTAGGCGGATTAAACGAGGCAAGCAAAATTGAATCTGTACCAAAAGATTCTGTATTGCAAGCTAAAATTATAAAACCAAAAGCACCAGTTACAGCAATACCAAAAACTGAAGTTAAAAAAACAGCTGTAGACACTACTAAGAAAAACTAAGAAAGATTATTTCAAATGAAAAATCAGAGTGTAAAAAATAATATTGATTGGATAAGTGTCTTTATCTACATTGCACTGGTAACTTTAGGCTGGCTGAATATTTATTCGTCTTCTTTATTATCAACTGACGGAACTTATCAAAAGCAGCTTATATTTATTGGCTGTACGATTCCGTTAATATTTGTTGTTCTTTTCGTTGATGGTAAATTTTATGAAAAATATGCCAGTATCATCTTTGGCGTTGCCTTGCTATCACTGGCTGGATTATTTCTTTTCGGAAAAACAATTGCAGGACAACGATGCTGGTACGCCATAGGAAGCTTTACTTTACAGCCATCAGAATTTGCTAAAGCAGCAACATCTTTGGCTTTGGCTAAATACTTAAGTGATACACAAATTAACCTAAAAGAAACCAACAGACAGATTCAGGCTTTAGCAATTATGCTATTACCTGTAATGCTTATTTTACCACAACCAGATCCTGGAAGTGCTTTAATTTACAGTGCTTTTATTTTAGTGTTATACAGAGAAGGATTGCCTTCTTGGTATGTTTGGACCGCTTTTATAACCATTGTACTTTTTGTACTTACATTGGTTTTAGAACCTTATGTAGTTATTTTAATTGCTTTTGCAATTCTAACTATTATCCATTTCAAAGGTCGTGTTGTAGATCGTAATTTGCTGTTAAGTGCAATTTTATTAGCTTTAATTTCGGGTTTTGTCTTTTCTGTAGATTACGTATTTGATAATGTTTTCAAACAACACCACAGAGACCGTTTCAATATCTTATTAGGTAAAACAGTTGACATGAAAGGTATTGGATACAACACTAATCAATCTGAAATTGCTATCGGATCTGGAGGATGGATTGGAAAAGGTTTTCTGGAAGGAACTCAAACTAAAGGAGGATTCGTTCCTGAACAACACACCGATTACATCTTTACAACTGTTGGTGAAGAATGGGGATTTGCAGGTTCTTTTACTGTTATTTTACTTTTCGTTTCATTATTACTAAGAGTAATTTATTTAGCAGAAAGGCAAAAGACAAAATTTAGCCGAGTCTATGGCTACTGTGTTTCTGCCATTCTCTTTATACACTTCTTTGTAAACATTGCCATGGTAATTGGAATTTTCCCAACAATTGGAGTTCCTCTGCCCTTCTTTTCTTATGGAGGTTCTGGACTATGGGGATTTACGATATTGTTGTTTATTTTCCTTAAAATGGACGCTAATAAAGTGAATGAATGGTAAAATCTAAATAGTTAAATTTTAAATTTTAAATTCCAATATAAATAAAGTGCACTAACTGAGATAAGGTTTTACTCAAACTTTAAGTACAACTTATCACCTTATTAAGTTCATATAAATCCATAAAAAATCCGAAGTTTTAGCTTCGGATTTTTTATGCTCTTTAATTAATTATATCTGTTCGTTTGGTCTCTTTTTTAAAAGCTTCACCAAGACTGGGAAAGTTGATATAATAATGATAATTATAATAATGTATTCAATGTGTTTCTTTAAATCTATTCCTTGTTTCAGAAAGACACCATACAAATAATGTCCTGCGAAGATTAAAATGAATGACCAAAGAAAAGAACTCAAAATATTGTAAAACATAAACTTCTTTTTGTCCATTGAAACAATTCCTGCAACTATTGGAGCGAATGTTCTAAAGATTGGAAGGAATCTAGCGTAGATAATTGCTTTTCCACCATACTTCTCAAAGAAATCTTTTGACTGAAGTAGGTATTTTTTCTTAAACCAAAAAGAATCTTCTTTTTTAAACAAATAATAACCACTTTTTGCACCAAACCAATAACCTGTCATGTTTCCTAAAACTCCCATTATTGCAACAGCAGTAGAAAGTAAAAATACGTTTATAAAATCATTAGGAATGGATACTACATTTTCCATTAAATCGCGACTGTAAATACCTGCTAAAAATAGTAAACTGTCTCCAGGCAAAAAGAATCCTGCGAAAAGTCCTGTTTCAGCAAATACTATAAACAGCACAATAAATAACCCAATCTGAATACCTCCAACACTTAAAGTAATATAAAATTCAGGGTTTATTAACTGGGTCCAATCAAATTTATTCATACAAGGGGAGTTGGTTATCTTTATAAGTTGGTGAAAGTAACAATAATTTAGCTTAACCACAATAAAATGCGGTATTTTAAACATAAATTAACTATTAAAAAAAGCCCAAACTAACGCTTGGGCTTAAGTAATAATTATTCTCTTACATACTTACAACAGCTATGCAGATTTTCGTAATCTTCATTTGTTGCTTTAACATCCTTAGTATCATGACCAACCTTTGCAACTGCTTTATTTAAATCCAAAGGAGATGATTTTTCTTCATTCATAACTACAGAAAGTTGATGAGAACTCACATCCCAAGTTGCCATTTTTACTCCCGGAACAGCAAAAGCCGCTTTTTCAATTCGTTTCTTGCATTGCTCACAGTTACCATTTACTTCTGTCGTATATTTTAGGTTTTTATTCTTTTTAGTTTGAGCTTGTGCCGAAAATCCAAAAAGAGCTATCATTACTACTAATAAAACTAATTTGTTCATCTTATTTATATTTAATTATTAATTGAAATTGTTATTGTTGTTTGATATTATAATTACGTATTTACTTAATCTTAAATCTTAATCCTGCATAATACATCTGACCAAAAATTGGCGCATATGCTACAGATGCATCAAAATTAGGTCCAAAAGGATTTTCTGCTCCTAAAATTGCTTTTTCTTGTTTGTAATTTCCAATATTCTCTCCTCCTATGTAAACTTCAAAAACAGAAGAAAAAACGCGAGTTACTTGTGCATTCATGACAGCATAAGCTGGTGAAAAATCTGGAAATCGATCTCCTTCAGGATTTGAAGCTGTATAAGGCAATTGTTGTTTTCCTGACCAATTGTATGTAAAGTCAAATTTCCATTGTTTGTCATCATCAGTTAAATTGGTTTCGTACTCTAAATTCCCTAAGAAACGATGCTTCGCCTGAAGCGGACGCTGAAATGAACCTCTTAAATAATCGGTTTGAATGTCATAATATTTATATGCTGTTCTCAAATTTAAATTACGAGCCAATTCATAATTAAACTCTACCTGAAGACTGTTTGCAAAAGAGCTTCCTTTCAAGTCATAAAACAATACTTGTTGAGGGCTTTGCATTACATCTACTACAGCCTGATTTTGAAAATCGGTTCTATAAAAGTCGAAACCTGCATCGGCATTTTTATTGAAAATTTTAAATTTCTGAGAGAAACTAATTCCATAATTCCAAGCAATTTCTGGGTTTAACCCATATACTTTTCCCCTAGAATCAAGAATTGAAAAATTTCTTGAACTTGCAAAAAGCTGTTGATTTTCAGCAAAAATATTAGCTGTACGTTTTCCTCTTCCTGCAGAAAAACGAATAACACCATTTTTCCAAGGATTATATCTCATGTGTAATCTTGGAGTAACAAAAAAACCTAATCGGTTGTGATTGTCTACTCTTCCTCCTAAAATCAAACTAAAATTATCGGTATTATCATAAGTATATTCAAAAAATGCTCCAACTGAGTTGTCAATTCTACTGTAATCTGTCACATTTACAAATTCCTGATACTGATCGTAAGTAAAGTTCAAACCAGTTGTAAACTTATGCATGGTATTACTAATGATCGAATTGAAAATCAAATTAGAATAAAAACTGTTTTGTTTGATATCATACTGATTTAAACCAAAATAAGAATCTTGTCGGTGTGTATTAAAAGCATTTTGAAAACCAATACTTTGATACGGCATATCTTTAAATACATAACCGATTTTCGTAGAAACATCAAATCGTTCTGTATTGATTTCTGAACCCCAGAAATTTGTAGTTCCGCGATCACGATCTTTATCAAAATCAAGTTCTCCAGTTTGCTTTTTATCATTCATATATCTGAAATTGATAAAACTAACCAAACCACTTTCCGGATTATAATATTGATAACGATTTAAAACATTGATTTGTTTTCCTAACGGATTATCCAGAAAACCATCATTATTCATGTCGTTCTTTGCGACACGCGCATTTCCATGAACAAATAAACTGGTTGCCCATTTATCTGATAGTTTTTTATTGAAATGGGTATTTAATTCAAAACGAGAATCAGTTGAACCGTAAGCATTCAAGAAGAAAGGGATATCGTTTAAGGGTTTTAAAAGCTCTGTATTTATTTGACCAGAAATACTTTCGTAACCATTTATAACACTTCCCGCTCCTTTGGTAATCTGAACACTTTCTATCCAGGTTCCAGGCGTAAAAGACAAACCATAAGCTTGAGAAGCTCCACGAACAGAAGGAATATTTTCTTCTGTAATCATTAAATAAGGACTTGTCAAACCAAGCATTTTGATTTGTTTGGTTCCTGTTAAAGCGTCAGAGAAATTGACGTCGATTGATGGATTGGTCTCAAAACTTTCTGCCAGATTACAGCAGGCCGCTTTAAGCAATTCTTTACTTGTTATTACAGATGTATTGGATGTTAATGTATAGGATTTTTTAATTCCTTTTTGCTTTTTATTGATTTTTACTTCTTCTAAATCTTCTTGTGAAAACATAGAAATAGAAAGTAAAAATGCTGCAAAAAGCATTATATTTTTTTGCATAAAAAATGATTTTAATGTTGAATAGAATTACATTCTTGCTCATTGTTCAAAACGAAGAACAATAAAAAATGTAAACACAAAGCCTTAACTAAGACTTGTATTTTATCTTAAAAACATTAAAATCAGGAATAGAAAATATACTGATGGTATAATTTGAATAAGGGGGGCGCATTCGCATCGGCATAATACGAAAGAACTTCTTTCTTTTTAAAACTTGGAAGTTCTAAAAAGACTAAAGGTTTGTAATCTTGAATAGTCGCTGGGAAAGCAAATTGAAAGAAAAAGAATTTGATTGTCGCATCATCTGATTTCTTTTCGAAATGAACGACTTTATCTTTACAACAAGAATTCTTTTTTTCTTTAGAACCGCAACATTTTTTTTCGATTACTGGCTCTACTGTAGTATTTAATGAAATGGAAGCAATTTTTCCTCCACAATAATGCACATCAAAAGCAAACCCAATATTGGAAACCAATAATAGGAAGGCCAAAAACAGTCCTGTGCACTTCTTTAAATTCATACTGCAAAACTATTCAAAAACAATCGATAAAAAAACCAAAATAAATGTTATTTTTTAGTTTTTTGAAGTTGATAATAAAATCCCGGAATAAACAACAGCACGAGAATTGGCTGAATTATGAATCTTCTCACATAAAAAAGAAGCCAGCTTGCATTTGGGAAAAATTCCAGAATTATAAAAAACAATCCTAAAAGTATTACCAGAAAAAAAAGGTACACAAACAGGCTGAATTTTAAAATATCCTGATTCTTAAATAAGATGTAAATTAACAATAGCGACAATATCGAATTTAGGAAATAACGAAAAAAAAGTCCAAAAAAGAGTTTTCGACTATCAAATTGAGGAAATGGCAGATTCGTAAAATCATCCTTGAAGTATTTTAAAAAAGGATCATAAAACAATTCTGTTTCGAAACTCCTAATTAGAGCAAAACACATTATTACAAGGACTGCAACAAAAATATGAAGTTTATTTTCTTTTAAATTATTTAGCATATCTCGAAAATCTATTGACCCAAAAAATCCATAAAATAAAGACATATCCGTAAATAATCAACGGAAAAACAACTCCATGAAGAAAATGATTTTGTTCTGGAAAATTAAACAAGAGAACGGTCAACAACGCAATTCTTACTATATTCAAAACATACAGAGACAAAATTCCAAAAATTATAAACAGAACAGTTTGCTTTAGTTTTCCTGAAAATGCTGCAACAAAAGAAACAAAAAGAATCATGATACTCACAACATTACATCCCTCTGTTATGCTTGCTAGATATTTACCATTGAAAATAACTCCCATCCAAGGGTTCTTAGGGCTTTTCTGAATGATTACATCATAATTAAAAAACTTTAGTAATTGGTCTACGTTTTTGCTTACAACTACCGTTATACTGTCAAGATCATTACCTTCATAACTATTTAAATAATAATTATAAAGCAATGTCAACACAATATACGTCAAGAAAAAGATCCCTACGAAAATTAAAAACGGTTTAAACTGGACTAAATATTTTTTCAAGAGATTTTTTTTTCAAATTTATGTATTTTTTGAGTTTAGCTTTAAATACTTTTGTAGAAAATTTTATATCATGACATTTCAAGAATTACAACCAAAGATAAGCAGCATTATTACTGACAATGAAACAAATAGAGACGAAAAATTATTAGCAGTTTGTCAGCTGTTAAATCAAAATGTGGAATATTACAACTGGGTTGGTTTCTATTTTGCGAATCACGATACTAAAACTTTACATCTTGGACCTTATGTAGGTGCAGAAACAGATCATACTGTAATTCCTTTTGGAAAAGGAATTTGCGGTCAGGTTGCAGAAAGCAATGCTAATTTTGTGGTTCCAGATGTTAAAGCTCAGGACAATTATATTGCATGCAGTCTTACTGTTAAATCTGAAATTGTAGTACCTCTTTTTGTTAATGGAGTAAATATTGGTCAGATTGATATTGACAGCCATGTTATTGACCCGTTTACAGAAGCTGATGAAAGATTCCTTGAATTCGTAAATCAAGAAGTTGCTAAATTATTCTAGAAACCCTGTTTTTAGTATAAAAAAAATAGACCAGAATGAAAAAAAGCATTTATATATTACTTCTTGTTATAGTTTCTTCTGGTCTTTCTGCACAAATTAACATGGTCTCGAAAAAGATCTTTCTTGACTCTTTAAATCGTGAAACCACTCCCGAAAACTATTACTTTACAAGAGTAATTACAAATTATTCTCAAAAAAGCGCGAGATACGTTATTACTGATTTCTACAAAAATGGCAGAAAGAAAATGACTGGCGCTACTCTCGACAGAGATATCCTGAAAAAGGATGGAGAATTTATTTGTTACCATAAAAACGGAGCAAAAGAATCTGTTATCGATTATTCTGACGATCATAAATCTGGCAAAGAAATTACTTGGTATGAAAACCAAAGCAAAAAATGCGAAAAACAGCATTCTTGGGATCCAAAAACCAAAAAATCACAAACTCTTATTCTAAATTGCTGGAACGAAGACAAAACACAGACCGTAACCGATGGAAACGGAGAATATGAAGAAACAGATTCATTTGTTACTCAAAAAGGAGAAATAAAAAATGGCTTAAAACAAGGAGTCTGGCTCGGAAATGATAAAATTCGAAAAACCACTTTTAGCGACAACTACGACAAAGGAATTTTAGTTTCGGGAACAAGTGTAGACGAAAATAATATCAAATTTTCTTATTCTTCTTTAAGCGAAAAACAGTCAGGAAAAAAGACACCAAAATCAAAATAAATATTCTTTATTTATTAATATAAAGGTCTTGTTGGTTTGTATTAAAAATATTACTTTGGCGTAATTTTATTTCCAATCCTCTATGAAACAAATTTTACGTCTTTTATTTTTTATTTTAATTTCTGTGAAAGCATTTTCACAAAACGAATCAAACACTAATAAGTTGATTTACCTAGATTCTATGTGGAATCCAAGTACTCAGGAAAATTATAAATACACCCGACTTATAGAAGAATACTACTCTAATAAAGAATCTTATACTTATAAAGACTATTACAAATCAGGAAAGTTAAAATTTATTGCCGTCACTTTAAACAGAGATGTTATGATAAATGAGGGACAAGCAGTTTCTTATTATGAAAATGGGAATAAAAAATACACTGTCAATTATGTAAAAGATAAAAAATCAGGAAGGGAATACAACTGGTACGAAAATGGAAATATAAAATCTGAGATTGATTTTTCTGAAGATAAAAAAGCGAAAGAAGAAGGTAAAATTAATAACTTTTGGAATCCAGAAAAAGAACGAATTGTTGCAGATGGAAATGGATATTATTCTGATAAAAGCGAAAACAGTGAACAATCTGGTCAAATAAAAAATGGCGTACCAGACGGCACTTGGACAGGTAAGGATTTTAAGAAAAAATCAAGTTTTATTGAAATGTATAAAAAAGGAGAATTAGTTTCAGGTGTCACTACCGATTCTTTAAATATAAAACATTCGTACGGCACAAAATACCTTAGACCAAGTCCTAAAAATGGAATAAATTCGTTCTACAGCTATATTGGAAAGTCAATGCAAATTCCTTTTGAAGCCAGAAAAGTTTCTGGAAAAATATACATGACCTTTATAGTAGATGAAGAAGGAAATCTAGTAGACCCAAAAATAATAAAAGGTGTTGGTTTTGGCATCGATGAAAATGCCATACAATTGATTAAAGAAGCCCAAAAATGGAATCCCGGAAAGATAAGAGGCGTTGCTGTTAGAGCACTTTATAAATTACCAATAACAATAATGGCAAAATAAGACGCAATAAAATTTATTTTTCCAAAAAAAAGTTTTAATTTTGCACCCGTCTTACAAAAGTTGTATTGACATACATAAAAATCATTTAAAATAATATTGGAATGTATTTAACTAAAGAAAAGAAAGAAGAGATTTTCGCACAACACGGTGGTGCAACAAACACTGGAAGCGCAGAAGGTCAAATTGCATTGTTCACTTACAGAATTTCTCACTTAACTGAACACTTGAAAAAAAATCGTCACGATTACAACACTGAGCGTTCTCTTGTCCTATTAGTAGGTAAAAGAAGAGCTTTGTTGGATTACTTGAAAAAGAAAGAGATCAACAGATATCGTGAGATTATCAAAGTATTGAATATCAGAAAATAATCAATATAGAAAAGAGGTGCGAAAGTGCCTCTTTTTGTTTTTACATTACACGCATAATAATTACAAGAAAAAAAGTTTGGTTTTTCATTGGGTTTTAGATAACAACAACTACACACAACAACAACTACAACACAACTAAAACCCATTGTATAATCAAAAAGGAAAAAATTTATGATTCCACAATTATTTGTAGAAAAGATCGATTTAGGTGATGGCAGAAGCATCACAATCGAGACAGGACGTTTAGCAAAACAAGCTGATGGTTCTGTAGTAGTTAGAATGGGCGACACTATGATTCTTGCAACAGCAGTTTCAGCTCGTACATCAAACCCAGGCGTTGATTTCTTACCATTAACGGTAGATTATCGCGAAAAATTCGCAGCAGCAGGTCGTTTTCCTGGAGGTTTCTTCAAAAGAGAAGCACGTCCAAGCGACAGCGAAGTATTGACAATGAGATTAGTTGACCGTGTATTGCGTCCGCTTTTCCCAGACGATTACCATGCTGAAACACAAGTTATGATTCAATTAATGTCTCATGACGAAACTGTTATGCCAGATGCTTTAGCTGGTTTAGCAGCATCTGCAGCATTAGCTGTTTCAGATATTCCATTTTACAACTTAATTTCCGAAGTTCGTGTTGCACGTATCGACGGAAAATTAGTTATCAACCCAAGCAGAGAAGAATTAGAAAAATCTGATATCGACATGATGATTGGAGCTTCTTTAGATTCTGTTGCAATGGTTGAAGGTGAGATGAAAGAAATTTCAGAAGCTGAAATGATCGAAGCTATTAAATTTGCTCACGAAGCTATCAAAGTTCAAATTGCTGCTCAACAAAGATTAAGAGCACAACTTAGCTCACAGGAATACAGAACTTACGAAGGAGAAATTGAAGACGAAGCTGTTTACGCTAAAGTAAAAGCTGCCGCTTACGATAAATGTTACGCAATTGCTCAAGAAGCTTCAGGAAAAGCGGAAAGAGGTGAAAAATTTGCAGCTGTAAAAGAAGAAGCAAAAGCTTTATTCACAGAAGAAGAATATGCTGAAAATGCAGATCTTGCAGGTTTAGTTGGAAAATACTTCTACAAAACTAACAAAGAAGCAGTTCGTAACGTAATCCTTGAAAAAGGAATTCGTTTGGATGGTAGAAAAACTACAGACATCAGACCAATCTGGTGCGAAACTGATTATTTACCAAGAGTTCACGGATCTTCTTTATTTACACGTGGAGAAACTCAAGCTTTGGCTACAGTAACTTTAGGAACTTCTAGAGAAGCTAACCAAATCGATTCTCCATCAGAACAAGGTGAAGAGAAATTCTACTTACACTATAACTTCCCTCCTTTCTCAACTGGTGAAGCAAAACCACTAAGAGGAACTTCAAGAAGAGAAGTTGGTCACGGTAACTTGGCTCAAAGAGCTTTAAAAAATATGATTCCTGCAGATTGTCCTTATACAATCCGTGTTGTTTCTGAGGTTTTAGAATCTAACGGTTCTTCTTCTATGGCAACAGTTTGTGCTGGAACAATGGCTCTTATGGATGCTGGAGTTCAAATGATGAAACCAGTTTCTGGTATTGCTATGGGATTGATTACTGATGGTGAGAAATTTGCTGTATTGTCTGATATCTTAGGAGATGAAGATCACTTAGGAGATATGGACTTTAAAGTAACTGGAACTGCTGACGGTATCACTGCTTGTCAAATGGACATCAAAATTGATGGTTTACGTTATGACATTATGGAGCAAGCTTTATCTCAGGCTCGTGACGGACGTTTGCATATTTTAGGAAAATTAACTGAAACTATTGCTACACCAAGAGCTGACGTTAAAGCACATGCACCAAAAATCATTACTAGAACTATTCCTGGAAACTTTATTGGAGCATTAATTGGACCTGGTGGAAAAGTGATTCAGGAATTACAAAAAGCTACTGGAACAACTATCGTAATCAACGAAGTAGATGAGCAAGGAGTTGTTGAAATTTTAGGAACTGATCCAGAAGGAATCAAAACTGTATTGGCTAAAATTGATGCTTTAACTTTCAAACCTCAAATGGGAGAAGCTTACGAAGTTAAAGTAATTAAAATGCTAGATTTCGGAGCTGTTGTTGAATATACTGCTGCACCAGGAAACGAAGTATTGCTTCACGTATCTGAATTGGCTTGGGAACGTACTGAAAACGTTGCTGACGTAGTAAAAATGGGAGATGTTTTCCAAGTGAAATACTTAGGAATTGATCCTAAAACTAAAAAAGAAAAAGTGTCTAAAAAAGCACTTGTTCCAAGACCTCCACGTGAGGAGAAAAAAGAGTAATCAGATCTTAGTTTACTAAAGGTTTATTCATAGAAAACCCCAACTCATTTATTTGAGCTGGGGTTTTTAAATTTTAATTGAACAGTTTATTCTTTTTAAAAGGAATATTTTTCCGAATCAAATAAGCATGATAACAACTGGGAACATCAAATGTCCATCTTGGCAAAATCAAAACAATAAGCAAAACGTCTATATGTCCAACGATTCCAAAAACAATTGCTAATGAGAAAGTAATTCCTGAATATCCAAAGCCAATCATGCCAACAAAAGCAAGCAACAAAGTTATTCCCCATAGTTTAGAAAGAAATGCATGAGTACAGGTTTCTTTTCCAAATTTCATAAAACTAAAAACATAAGTAAGCGCTTCCATTACAAAAATCACAGCTATTGCAATCGCATTTTCTTTTATTATTTCAGGATTTAAAATCCATGAACACCAAGCAACACATAACCAAAAAACTAAATCTGTCTGACTATCCATTCTTCGAAGTTTTTCTGAAGAAGTCCCGAATCGACGAGCAATAATTCCATCAAAAATATCCGACAGTCATCCCAGAAAAATTAACACAACAAGTTCTTTCCTAATTTCGTTTCCATAATTATACGTTAGCACTATCAAAATCGGCCCTAATAAAAACCGAAAAACTATAAGCAAGATTGGTATATTTTTCATTTGTTTAATTTTATTTATCTTTTAAATTGCCAGTTAAAAAAAGGAAGTTTTCTTTTTCCATTTGTGTTCCAAAGTCCAAATTGCATTCCTCGTAATTCTTTAGAATTATTAAACAATCCTATCTGAATTCCGTTATGTCGTCTGGAAACATTTGATGGTCCAATCTGAATTCCATTTCCAACGTCTGATAAATTTGCCAAAGCGGAAATACTCAAACCAGAAAAACACTTGGTGTTTAAAATTCCACCAACAGAAAACCCATTCATTTTATTCATTCCAGAAATTATCGAAATATTTAGGCCTCTCAATTCTGCACCACCCGTAAACCCTCCAGAACTAATATTCAATCCGTTTATCCTAATGTAAGTATCTGTACAATCATCAAAAAACGCCACATTACTAATTGCATTATCATTAATCCCAACAAACAGAGATTCAAACGGAACATTAATCGAGATAGTAAATAAAGCCAGCGACAAAGGACTCGCTTCAATATTTAATCCATTAATTGTCTGAAGTTTGATTTTAGCATTTTCGTAGTGTCCTACTCCAAGAGCAAAACCATTTACCTTATTTACTCTTCTTGAAATTGGAGACAAACTAAAAATCTTGATACTATCATTCCTTAAATTATGCTCTGACTTCCATTTAAAATAATGCAAATCCAGATCTTTCCCATCAAGCAGCAGAGGATTTGATGAATTATTGCTGACCAATGTATCTTCAACTTTCAACAAATTATCTTGTCCAAAACAACAACCAGAAAACAGTATAAGACCAAAAAGAGACATACTTTGAAAACTGGTAAAAAATTTAATACTCATAATTAGATTAATACTTTTCATATTATTTCTTTTAAAATTACAAAGCAAACCTATTGTAATTATCGCATTTGAATTTGCAAAAATCAATAAAATGAATTCGTATATTTGTGATTATCGCAAATTATGAAAACACAAGAATTATTCTTAAAGGCAATCAGAAACAAAATTCCGAAATCTGTTTCTTTGATAGATGAAATAGCTGCTGTATTAGAAATCAGTTATGATGCTTCACATCGAAGGATTTCTCAAAAAAGTAAATTTTCGATAGACGAAACTGTGAAACTTGCGGATCATTACAGCATTTCTTTAGATAAATTATTTTCTAAAAAAGAGAAAGTAATTGTTGAGAAAACTATTGAGATTACAACAATGAAAGACATGTTGCTGTATTTTAAATCATCAGCAGAACAAATCGAAATATTGACAAAAAACACTGGTACCACTTTGTTTTATTCTGCTAAGGACATTCCGTTATTTTACTTTATGGATGGGACGATTTTGTCGAAATTTAAAGCATTTGTATGGCTGAATCTTTTAAATAATGAACAAAAAAAAGTTTCATTTGAAAACTTCGTAATAGAAGAATCTTTCTCCGAATACATGCAGAAATTAAAAAAAGTCTACGAAAATACTATTGTAAACGAGATTTGGAATGACACTACTATAAATAGCAGCTTACAACAAATACTCTATTTTTATGAAGCTGGTTTACTAAAACTAAATAGTGCAAATGCTTTATTGAAAGATTTGAAACGAATTATAAATGTAATTCAGGAAAAATGCAATAACCCTTCTAATAATTTTTCGATCTATTATAATGAACTTATTTTACTGAATAACAACATGCTTATTGAAACAGAAGAGAAATTAACCATGTTTGTTCCCTACACTCTTTTGGGCTATTTTATAACTGATAATGAAGAAAGCTGCAAAAATGTTCATCAGTTTTTTAAGCAACAAATTATCAATTCGAAACCTTTGAGACAATCTGGTATCAAGGAACAAAATCTTTTCTTTAATCGAACTATTCGAAAAATAGATTACTACGCCGAAAAAATAAACTCTCAGGTAGATTTACATTTTTAATTATTGCAACCAAAGTACCGATTTCATTAAGCTTTTGATCAAGTTTTGATTTTCTTTTTAAGTGAGAATACATTTCTTAATTCTTACTTATAACCCTAAAAAAACAAAAATAATCCGCACTATTTATTTAAAAATATAAAAAAAATATCACAATTTAACAAACTCCCGTTCCATTTATAACCTTTTTTTAATACTTTTGAAACCAATCAACCAAAAAACAAACTAATCAAATTCCCTTGAAAAATTACCAAAAAAAAATCGTTTATCTTTCAATATTTACGGGCTTTTTAAACATATCGCACATACATTCCCAATCTGTTGAAAAATCTTCATTATACGATTACTTTGATGAAGCCGTAGGAAAAGACAACTTAAACATCAATAACGGAATTGTTCACAGTGAACCTTTTCGTCCTTTGGCTGGCAAAAACAGGTATTATCTTGACGAGTTCAATCTTGGAGATATCAGCTATGAAAATCAGATTTATACTAAAGTAAATCTGAAATACGACATTCTGCTAGATCAGGTAATCTACAAACAAAACGGATCATCAGAAAACTTACCGATTAACTTAATTACAGAAAAAGTCGATTATTTCTTTATTAAGAATAAAAAATTCGTCAATCTTAAAGAAGAATCAATAAAATTTCCTTCAACTATAAAAGGAATTTACGAAGAAACTTATGTTGGCGACAATGTTTCTCTTTACATTAAACATTCTAAAGAAAAAGTAAAATCACTACAAGCCGATCTTATTCACTACAATTTCATTTACAAAATAAACTACATCTTAAAATACAATAACTTTTTCTATAAGGTTGAAACAGAAAGGGATTTTAAGAAGATTTTTCCAAATTATAAAAAAGAAATAAACAGTTTTTATAGTACTGACAAGAAATTAGAACGTTCCAATAAAGCGCAATTCATGGAAAATCTAACGAAACAAATCAATGGTCTTTTAAAAAAAAGTTCTAATTAAATGAAAAAAATTACTCTTATTCTATTTTTAATAACCTTTCAACAAATCATACATTCTCAAATTATTAGCGACAAAATATCGGTTGAATTTAAGAATGCTAATTTAAAAACTGCTGTTCAGGATATTGAAAAAGTGTCTTACTATAAGTTTTTCTTTGATGAAAAATGGTTTGAAAAGGACAGTACTTCTCTAACTAAAAAATATAAAGAGGTAAGAATTGCAGAAGTTCTTGAAGAGGTTTTTCAAAATACAAGTTTTAACTTTTACATTTCCGACAACAAAGTTATTATAACCAACAACAGTATTATTTACAGTCAGTTACCTGATGATTATTTCGGAATTCCTCTTGAAAGAGATCCAAACGGACAAATAACAACTCCGATATTTTATCAGCAATACGACTCTATAAAGAAAACAAATTCGCGAAATCCTAACAAGAATATTAGAGATCTTGTTCTTATTGGTAAGGAAGTTAAAAATCAAAAAAAGAAACCCACTTATACCTTATCGGGTTTTATACGAGGCGGAAAAAACAATTCTGCACTTGCTAATATTATTGTAAAAGTACCCAACTCTGAATTTTCTACTTCAACAGACAAAAAAGGATATTTCAGTCTGCAGGTGCCAGGAGGATTAAACGTTATTGAAACGGAGAGTTTTTCATACAACAAAGTGACCAAAAACATAATGGTTTATAATGATGGCTCCTTAAATTTTTCACTAACAGACAACATAAATCAACTGGATGAAGTACTAATCAAAACCAACAAAAGCAAAAGTGCTAAATCTGCCATAACAGGCGTTACCACAATTGATGCTGAAGGAATTAAAAATGTTCCGTTGGTACTTGGAGAGCGCGACATTCTTAAAGTTGCTTTAACAATGCCTGGAATAAAAACAGCAGGAGAAGGTTCTGCTGGATTTAACGTGAGAGGAGGAAAAGAGGATCAGAATTTATTTTTACTAGATCATGCAACCTTATATAATCCATCGCATTTCTTTGGTTTTTTTACTGCTTTAAATCCGTACACAACCAAAAAAGTTGACATTTACAAAGGAAGTATTCCTGCTGAATTTGGAGGAAGATTATCATCTGTTTTTGACATTTCATCTAAAAGCGGAAATGTAAACGAATTTCAGGGAGAAGGTGGTATTGGACCAGTTACAAGTAATTTAATGCTTTCTACACCTGTTGTAAAAGGGAAATCAAGCTTAATTTTGGGAGGAAGAGCAACGTACTCAGATTATATTTTAAAAAGTTTAGATGACGAAAATCTTAAAAACAGTCAGGCTTCTTTTTACGATTTCATTCTTAAATACAATCATAAAATAAACGCTAATAATGACATTGAGTCTACTCTTTATTACAGTCATGATAAATTTAGCGTTTCTTCAGATTCGCTGTATAAATACAGCAACAGATTAGCAACACTAAAATGGAATCATACATTTAATGAAAAAAATAAAGGTTCTTTAATTGTTACAAATAGTGAATACAAGTTTAATATCGATTACGAATCTGAAGGAGTAAATAATTTTGATTTTGGATATAAAATCGACGAGACTCAGGCAATGTTAAAGATGATTTATCTATTCAATCCGAAACATAAATTCAGTTATGGTATTTCTACAAAACTGTATGCTGTAGATCCGGGATATTTAAATCCGAAAAATCCTCAGTCTTCATTGGTTCCTATTGATATTGAAACAGAAAAAGGCTTAGAATCTGCCGCATACATTGGTGATAATTTTAAAATAAACGATAAGTTTCTTCTTGATTTTGGTTTGCGATATTCCTATTTCGCTGCTTTAGGAAAATCTACTCAGAGAATTTATGAAGAAAATTTACCCATTAGCGATGCCACGGTAATTGAAACCAAAACGTATGGCAACAACGAAACCATCAAAAGCTACGGCGGATTTGAACCAAGAATTGCTGCCAGATATTTTATTAATGATGATTTTTCTGTTAGAGCAAGTTATGACAAAACCTATCAGTACATTCACTTATTATCTAATAACACAACGCAGTCTCCAACCGACATCTGGAAATTATCAGATTTGAATGTTAAACCTGAAAGCGCGCAACAAGTTTCTTTAGGTCTTTATCACAATTTAAAAAATGGAGATGTCGAACTTAGCTTAGAAGGATATTACAAAAGATCTAAAAACATCTTGGATTACAAAGTTGGCGCTGAATTATTGCTTAACGAAAATATTGAAACTGAACTTTTACAAGGAGAAGGAAAAGCGTACGGTATAGAGGTTTTACTAAAGAAACAAGTAGGAAAATTAAATGGTTGGATTGGTTATACTTATTCAAGGTCTTTAATCAAACTTGACAGTCAGTTTAAGCAAGAAAAAGTAAATGACGGAAAATATTTTGCTTCTAATTTTGACAAACCACATGACTTTAGCGCTGTTTTAAACTACAGAATTACAAAACGTTACAGTTTTTCAAGTAATTTTGCTTATCAGACAGGAAGACCAATCACCTACCCTATCGGAAGATATGATTATGGTAACGAGCAATATACTGTATATAGCGATCGTAACAAATTTAGAATCCCAGATTATTTCAGACTAGATCTTGGTTTAAATATTGAAGGAAATCATAAAATCAAGAAATTAGCTCATAGTTTTTGGAATATTTCGGTTTATAATGTTTTAGGAAGAAACAATCCTTATTCTGTATTTTTTGTTACCGACAAAGGACAAATCAAAGCTTACAAAACATCTATTTTCTCTATTCCAATTCCAAGTATTACTTACAATTTCAAGTTTTAAAACCATGAAAAAAAATATATACAAAATATCCCTATTTTTAATTCTGACATTTGCTATTAGCAGTTGTACAGAGCAATACGTTTTTCAGAACACTGATTTTGAAAGTGCACTTGTGGTTGAGGGAACTATAACAAACGAGCTTAAAAATCAAACCATAAGACTTTCGCAAGTATATCAGCTTGAAGAAACTGGCCCAAAACTTGAAAAAGGCGCCAATGTGTTCATTTCAGACGATCAGGGAAATGAATATCAGTTTGCAGAAAAAGACACCGTTTACGAATCTATAACGCCTTTTAGAGCTGAACCTGGAAGAAAATATCAATTAAAAATTAAAACCAGCGAAGGCAAAAATTACACTTCGGATGAACAAGTTTTAACCACTGAAACTAAAATTGATAACGTAACAGCTACTGTTGAAAATGTTAATGGTCAGAGAGGCGTGCAAATCAATGTAAACAGTTTTGACCCAAGTAACACTTCAAAATATTACAGATACGAATATACCGAAACGTATAAAATTATAGCACCAGTTTGGAGCAACATAGAAGCTGTTATGGTTAGCTATCCAGGAATTCCCGCAAATCCAGATGAGGATTTTCCAGGATCTCCCGGAGGTGAATATATTTCGGTAAGAAACCGAAACCGAGAAACAAGAACGTGCTTTTCTACTAAAAAATCAGCTGAAATAATTTTAAACAACACCAATAGTCTTAGCGAAGATCGTGTACATTTTCCTGTTCGCTTTTTAAGCAATCAGAACTACATAATCTCACATCGTTATACCATTTTTGTAAAACAGTATGTTCAAAATTTAGCTGCATATACTTACTACAAGACCTTGAAAGATTTGTCAACTTCTGGAAGTGTTCTTTCTCCAAAACAACCAGGATTTTTCTATGGAAATATAAAATCTGTAGAAAATCCATCCGAAAAAGTAATTGGTTTTTTTGAAGTTTCTTCTGTTTCCTCAGAAAGAATTTTCTTTAATTATGCCGATTTATTTCCTGGAGAACGTTTACCTCCTTATTATGAAAGCGATTGTACCATTAAAGATTTCATAGATTGCGAAGGACTTCCTCCTTGCAGCGGACCTCAATTACGCTCAGCAATAAGATCCAGAGAGTTAGTATTAGTATCAACTAATTACAGTAGTGATTATGGAATGGTAAAACCGCCTTGTGGTGATTGCACCACATTTTCGTCTAATATAGTTCCTCCTTTTTGGATAGATTAATCTTTATAAATTCAATGAAACACGTTACTATAATTATTCAGACTAACATACTTAACAGAATCAAACATTTGATTCTGTTAACTATTCTATTCATTCAAAATGGGTTTGTTTTTGCACAGAACTCACAAAACAAAAATGCATCTCCAGATATGTCAACTCAGGAGACAATTTTTCTACATGCCAATACAAGTACTTTCTTGACAGGAGAAACATTACTCTTTAAGCTATATTGCTTAAACCCATTAAACAACAAAACAAGTCAAATTAGCAAAATTGCTTACGTTGAATTTGTAAATAGCGATAAAACATCTATTCAAAAAAATAAAGTTTATCTGGATAACGGAATAGGAAGCGGCGATTATTTTATACCTACAACCTTAAAAACTGGAAATTATAAAATTATCGCGTACACAAAATGGATGCTAAATAATGTACATTCGCAAAAGCATGAAATAGACATTTTTATTATAAATCCGTTTCAGACTCAAGAGGAAAATGACAATATAACATTTGACATCACTAATCCACAAAAAACAGTTGCACCAGTTGCAACAACGAACTCAAATTTAGGAAACGACAAAAGAATCGATCTTGAATTTGATAAAGAAAGTTATTATACAAGAGAAAAAGTAAATTTAAAACTAAAAACTCTAACAGAAGCAACAGAAAAAGGAAGCTATTCTGTTTCCATTCGAAAAACGGATCAAATCCCGACATTAAAACAGTTGACTTCTCCAGAATTTACCAAAAAATCTGCCGAAGCCTATGTGAACACTCCTAATACTTTTGACAATATTCCCGAAATCAGATCTGAATTAATAACTGGTTATCTTACATCAAGTACCAATGGAGATTTAAGCAATAAATCGATTGCTTTATCATTACCCGGAAAAGAATATGTCTTGAAGATTGTTAAGACTAATTCTAAGGGTAAATTTGCATTTTTATTAGATCAATTTCCAAATTTTCCAAATGCCATATTACAGGTAATCGACGAAAAACGAAGTGAATATACGATTCATTTAGATGGTTTTCCAAAGTTTGACACTTCTTCATTGCAATTTACATCAAAACTGAACTTATCACCAGAATTAAGAAAAGATATAGAAGAAAGATCTACTGCAAGTCAAATTCAAAATGCTTACTATCAAATAAAGAAAGACAGTTTGGTTACTGAGGCGGTTATGAATCCTTTCTTTACCACTATCGAAAAATCGTATGTATTAGATGATTACACAAGATTTCCTACTTTAAAAGAAAACATTGTTGAAGTTATTGTTGAGCTTTATTATAGAAGAGAAAATGGTAAATATCAGCTGCACATTAGAAATAATCAAAAAGATTTAATGATTTATGGGCCGCCGTTAGTGCTTGTTGATGGACTTTTAATTCAGGATCCAAGCGATCTTTTCGATTACAATATGGCAAATGTCAACAAAGTTAGTTTGATTACAGAACCTTATGTTTACGGACCTAATTTATATGGCGGATTAATTAGCTTTGAAACCAAAGACAATGAATTTTCTACAAATTATGCCAGAAAATATCTAAAAACAATGGAGATTCAACGTCCTAATCCTGAGAAAATCTACAATAATCCTGATTATGCAGCAGGTAATAAATTACAAAGAATTCCGGATTACAGATATCAGTTGTTATGGAAACCCAACATCAAATTAGACACAAAAGAAGATAGTTTATCTTTTTACACATCTGATTTAAAAGGAAATTTTGAAGTTGTACTAGAAGGTTTTACAGATAATGGGCAACCTGTTTATGTTTCAAAAAACATTACAGTAAAATAAAACCTGCTTGTGGTGACTGTACAAAGTTTTCATCTAATATTTGTTCCTCCGTTTTGGATAAATTAATTCTTTAAAATGCATGGAATGCGTGCTTCAACAAGAGTTAAATTACATAAAAAACTAATGGTATTTTTATACTTTATTTAAAGAAAAAAAATACCTTTAGTCTTCCAAAAATAAATTTTAACTCTCAAACCATCATTATGGCTTACACCGTTTTACAAAACACAAGAATTAATACCGGAGATTTCATTTTCGAACACCCTGAAACTGTTACTTATCCCGTACCTCCATTAGTTTCAGCAAAATTTTATACGCCAAAAGGAGGACCGCTTACTTTAAAAATCAGAGCTACTTTATATATAAACTCTGAAGATCCAAATAATCCAACTGTTGAAGAACCTACAGAAACAGGAACTACTTTACAAATGTTTTTTGACTACGATTTCTCTGAAGAAACTCCAGAAAGTTGTGATGTTTGGTACGTTGAAGTTGACTATACTTCTGAAACCGTTAAAAATATCACTGAAGTTCTTTCTTTCTTAAAAGATATTGACCCTGAAACTTCAAGAGGAACTGAGACAAAAGTCACAACTCCATAAAATTCAAATAAACTGTAATCATCAATGAAATAGTAAAAGGTATAAACACCTATATTTCATTGATGATTTCAATATCAAAATAAACATCTGAATGTCTAAAAACAGTTTTTCAATATTTTTAGCACTGTTAATTTTTCCGATTTTTCTTTTTTCACAAAATAAAAATTGTGAAGAAGTTATAAAAACTAAAATTAAACTAAAATCTCTTGAACACAAGTCTGAAGATAATTTCAGGAAAGCTCAATATTTTTATACTACAAAAAATTGGGATTCTACTTTAGTTTATTCGATGAAACAATTAAGCGCTACAAAAAAAACAGATCTAACAGATTACTGTCACTTATTAAGAGGTCTTAGTTTTAGACAATTAAAATTATTCAAGGAAGCCGATAAAGAGTTTTTATTAATCTCCAAAAAATTCGTTTTCTATAATTATATCGATAACTACTTAGCTTGCAACTATATTGATTTAAAGGAATTTAAAAAAGCCATTCTTCATTTTCAAAAAGTACTTGAACC
>NZ_DASWYK010000227.1:0-17716 GCF_036405015.1 Flavobacterium sp.
AAAATCAGCTAATTTTTGTTGAAATTAAATATCAAAATCGTAAAAAACACAGTATTTGATGAGATTGGATAGCTATTTATAGTAAATTTTTAATGAAAGGAAAGGAGCAAGAGCATTTTTCGAATTGCATGCACTTTGCGGGTCAATTAACAATTTATTTATATTAGCATTAAAAAAAGATGAATTAAATTATTCTTAGAAATGCAATTTCTTAATAATTAGAAATTAAAAAGAAGAATTAGAACTTAATTTTAAGTCTTCAAAAAGGAAAGTATGGGCGTTCAGATTTTAACATTAAAGGAATATAAAAGCGTTTTCAATACGCTCTATCCTTCGTTGTGCTTATTTTCCAACAAATATATTGAGAATATAGAAGTATCAAAAGATATTGTTCAGGAAGTCTTTATTAAAGTGTGGGAAGATAGAATCGAATTTCAAAATGATACTGCAATCAAATCTTATCTGTATACTGCTGTAAAAAACCGATCTCTTGATTATCTAAAAAGTAAGCATTACAAAACCACTTTGTCTATTGGCGAAACAGATTTTGCTCAAATCGAAACAGATCCGTTTTTTTTAAGAGAAGTAATGATTTCTGAAACTTCTATGCTGATAGAAAAAGCAGTGAATACCTTACCTGCAAAATGTGCTCAAATTATAAAATTGAGTATTAAAGGATTAAGTAATACAGAAATTTCAGAAGAATTAGGCGTTTCTTTAAATACCATTAAAACGCAAAAAAAGATTGCCTACAAGCGCTTAAAACCGCTATTGAAAGATTGTTTCTTCATTATTGCATTTGTATTCGAGATCAGAAATTAATGCTTTTTAAGCATTTAATTTTACGTAGCGATGTTAAAAATTCATAGTATTTTACAATAGCTTAAAAAAAATATAATTTTTTTTTAATCTTTTTTCACCCTCCTTTTTCTTTTTGTCGTCTTAGTAATATATAACACATTATAAGATGTCTATTTTCAGTAAAATACTTGACCTTTCCAGCCGTACAGCTTCCTCTATTTTAAAACGAGAGAAACCAGAGGCTCTTACCGATTCTGATCTTTTTACCGATTCGGATAAGGAATATATACTAGAGCATCTTACCGACGAAAAACTGCTAAAAAAACGTGCTGCATTATTGCAGCAAATTAATAAGAAAGAAGCTTGGGCTGCTATTCAGGATAGAATTGAAGTTCCAGTAAAGAAATTACACATCTGGAGATATGGTGCTGCAGCTGCTGTGCTGGTATTAGGATTTACTATTTATTTTTCTAAAAATCATTTAAGAGAAAAACAGTCCGAGAAAGTTGTTGCGACAAAATCGGTAATTGCTCCGGGAACAGACAAAGCAATTTTGGTTCTGGCAAACGGAGAACAAGTTGCTTTAGGTAAGGGATCTGTATACAATTCTACAGGAGTGCACAGTAACGGAACCGAGATTGTTTATAAAAATAATGAATCTGCAAAAAACACTATTGCTTACAATTATTTGACGATTCCAAGAGGAGGACAGTTTTTTATAAATCTGGCAGATGGAACAAAAGTTTGGCTAAACTCGGAGTCAAAACTGAAATTTCCTGTCAGTTTTACAGATGGACAGCCACGTCAAGTTGAATTGGTTTATGGAGAAGCTTATTTTGATGTTTCACCAAGTACTGCTCACAAAGGATCACATTTTAATGTTATAACACAAAATCAGAATGTAGAAGTTTTAGGAACCGAATTTAATATCAAAGCTTATCAGGACTCAGAAACTATTTATACGACACTTGTTGAAGGTAAAGTCAACTTATCAGGTTCTTTTAATACTACTGTTCTAAAACCAGGAAATCAGTCTGTGTTAGAAAATCACAATATTCGTGTGACTGCAGTAGATGTATTTAATGAAGTATCGTGGAAAGAAGGAATTTTTAGTTTTCAGGAAATGCCTTTAAAAGATATTATGAAAGTTCTGGAAAGATGGTATGACATCAAAACTGAATTTAAAAACAAAGCCATAGAAAACAGCACTTTTAACGGAATATTGGATAAAAACCAGAAGATAGAGGAAATTTTAAATATCATTAGTAACACTAACAAAATAGCGTATGAAATAAACCAAAAGACTGTAATTTTTAAGTAAGAAAGAAAATTGTAAGTTGATAAAAGAAGGGAAAAGTGGTTCGTGGGTCGAAGAACAAACCAGCTTTTCCCGTGATAGGACTTATAATTAATTCAAGATTAACTGATAAACCAAAACCAAAATTATGAAAATTAAAATTATTAAAGCTGTTTTCTGCACAAGAAAAAGCATTTCAACTTTAATTATGCGAACCATTATTCTTTTTCTTTCTCTGGCGCTTTTCAGCTTTACTCCATTAGAACTTTTATCACAAAATGTTAAAATTGTAATTAAGAATGACCAAAAAGCAACTGTAGATCAGATTTTTGAACTCATTAAAAAACAAACAAAGTACAGATTTGTTTATCGTTCGAATATGTTTGATGATCTTCCAAAAATAGATCTTGAAAAAGGAACAATAACTGTTAATAGCCTTTTGGAAAAAAGCCTTTCGAGAGGAAATTTTAAATATGAAGTAGCATCCAATAATACCATAATTATCAAGGAAGTTGCTCCAAAAAAGATAGCTCAACCGGGCGAAGTTGTAGAAATAAAAGGAAGAGTTACTGATCCGAGCGGACAGCCAGTTCCAGGGATTACAGTCTATGTTACCAGCTATAAACCAACTGGTGAAGACATGGGAAAAAACTTTGTGTTGCGAGGAACTACAACAGATTTTGACGGAACTTTTAGTATTACAGCCGAAGTGGGTTATTATGTAGTAGCAAGCGGTATGGGATTCCAATTGTATACCGAACAGATAACAAAAAATAAAACCAATTATTCGATTGTATTAAAAGAAGAAGTAAGTGCTCTAGAAGAAGTAATGGTGGTTGGTTATGGAACAACCAAAAAGAAAGACCTTACAGGTTCGGTAGGTTCTATTACTTCAGAAGATATTCAGCAAATTAAAACACAAACTATTGATAATGCTTTAATTGGAAAAATTCCGGGTGTTAATGTATCCAGCAGAGGTGGAGCGCCAGGAGCAGGTTCTTCTGTAAACATTCGAGGTTTAACACAGATTAGAGGGGATAACCAGCCTTTATATGTGATTGACGGAACTCCAATTTCGGTTACGCCAAATTCTGAAAGTTTAGGTTTAATTAATTATGGTTCAAGAGAAAATCCTCTTTTGGCTATTAATCCAGATGATGTTGAACGTATCGACGTTTTGAAAGATGCTTCTGCAGCAGCGATTTACGGTTCGAGAGCGGCAAGCGGGGTGATCATTGTTACGACTAAAAGAGGAAAAAGAGGACAGGCGCCAAAATTCTCTTTTAATGCCGCAAGTACTTTTCAAAATCCAGTGAAAACATACGATTATTTATCTGCAGATGAGTATATCGCTTTCTCTAAAAAAACGGCACAACAAACTTTAAATGGGTATCCAGAAGCTTTTTGGTCCTATTTTCCAACGGAATATGCTATAGTAAACAGTCCAAATACTTATTTTGGAAAAGCCAATACGAATTGGCAGGATTTAATTACCAACAAAAATGCTTTATGGACACAATATAGTTTTAACGTAAATGGTGGAAGCGAAAGAGTAAATTACATGATGTCTGCCGGAATCTCGGATCAGGAAGGTGTAATGATCGAAAATGACTTTAAGCGTTATACATTCAGTACCAATTTAGATGCAAACGTTACGAACTCTTTTAAAGTTGGGGGATCGGTTAATTACAATTATTCGGTAAATAAAAATAAGGGATTTAGTTCTCTTGCTCTTGGAAGTTTTAGACCAGATCTTCCAGCATTTAATGAAGATGGTTCTTATTCTACTTTTGTTGGAAATTATGGAGAACAATATACAGCTTTAGGAGACGGAATGCAACTGAGAAAAAAAGCAATCTCTAAAAATTTGCTTGGTTCTATTTATGCTGAAGTAGAGATTATTAAAGGTTTAAAATTTAAATCTCAATTAAATGCTTCGGTAAATTCAGATGAATCAAACCAATTTAGTACTTCAAAAAGCACAAATGCCTTATTTTACGGAATGTATTATGACAGACCAGGAGCAAGATTAGATGTGCAGAGAAATGAAGGATGGACAACTGCTTTTGAAAATACCTTAAGCTACAACAAAACAATAGCTGAAAATCATAGAATTGATGCCGTTGCCGGAGTTTCTTGGAACCATACAAGATACGATGCACAAGCACAACATTATAGAGGATTTCCTGATGATGATACTTTGATCAATTTAGGTTCTGCAAATTTTACGGATAGTGTTGAAAGTGAAGCTGTAGAACAAGGTCTTAACTCTATATTTGGAAGAGTTAATTACAGTTACAAATCGAAATATCTGGCAACATTTACAGCTAGAAGAGACGGATCAACGAAGTTTGGACCTGATAATCGTTACGGATTTTTCCCTTCAGGAGCTTTAGCTTGGAATATACATAATGAAGATTTCTTAAAAGAAAGTTCGGTTATTAATCAATTAAAATTGAGAGCTTCTATTGGTAGAACAGGTTCAGATAACTTGCCTTCATTTACTTATTTAGCTTATTATCAATCATTAGAAAATGGAGATTCATTTTACGATGGAAAAAATGGTATTGCTGTAACAGGTGTTCCAAATTCTAAAATTAAATGGGAAGAAACACAACAGTTAGATTTAGGGATCGACTATAGTTTGTTTAATAACAGAGTAACAGGAGAGTTAGTTTATTTTGAAAAAAATACTTCAGGAATTATCCTATTTACACCGCTTCCTTACGAAACAGGATCTATCAGCTGGAATACCAATGTGGCAGATGTTTCAAACAAAGGTTGGGAATTTTTGATTGGTGTTGATATTATTAGAAACAAAAACTTCAGATGGAATTCTTCATTCAATATTTCGACAGTAAAAAATAATGTTGATAATTTATATTCTGGAAGTGCAGGATCTCAAACTGTTATTCAAGGACAACCACTTGGAGTTATTACAGGTTATGATGTAATTAAGATTGCACAAACACAAGCCGAAATCGATGCGCTTAATACTGCTGCAGGAGGTGTTTACCAAAGTACCTTGACAAAACCTGGAGATTATATTTTTAAAGATATCAACGGAGACGGAAAAATTACAACAGATGATAGAGGTCCGATTGGAGACATCAATCCAGATTATTTTGGAGGATGGAACAATAGTGTAACCTATAAAAACTGGGATTTTAGTATGAACTGGAACTTCTCACAAGGAGCGCAAAGACAATACGAAAAAATTTCAAATCTGTATTATACTGATGCTCTTACTAATCCAACAAGAGAAGTTTTTGATACTTGGACTCCAGAAAACACAAACGCACCTTATGCAGCTTATGGCTCAGCGACACATGGTTATATTGCTACATCAAGAGCAGTTGTAGATGCTTCTTATATTAAATTACGTTCTGCTGCTATTGGTTATAATTTGCCTTCAAGTTTGTTTAAAAATACAGGGCTTAGCAAAGTAAGATTGGCATTAAGCGGTAATAACTTAATCACGATTACAGATTATCCTGGACTTGATCCAGAAGATGTTATTTCGAGCTCATTTGCTAACCGATCAACTGGTTTTGTGAGAGATGATGGAAGATCTTATCCAAACGTCAGAACTTTTACATTTTCTCTAAATGTTACTTTCTAGTTAATAGTAAATAATTGTAAAAAAGACAGAAATGAAAAATTTAAAATATATATACATAGGTTTAGTAAGTGCTGCATTGTTTACTACAGCTTCCTGCCAGTTAACAGAAGATTTAGAGGATTACAAACCGCCATACGCATTAGAGGCTGATACTGCAATTAATAGCGAATCATCTGCAGAGTTGGCGCTTACAGGTGCGTACGCCGCTTTTAGACAAAAAAGTTCCGGAGGTGCATTTCCGATATTTTACTTAATGGCAGATATTATGAGTGGCTATAGTAATAATGGTCAATATTCTACAGGACCTGAACCGGTTGGATGGGCAACTAATAATCCGCTTGCAACTGGAGCTCGTGATACGCAATATATCTACGGAGGACTATACGATTTAATAAACCGTACCAACTGGCTTATTGAAAAAGTAAGTGCATTAGACGATAAAGTTTTTACTACTCCAGGCAGAAAAGCAGAGATTTTGGCGGAGGCTAAAATTCTAAGAGCGTTAGGACATTTTTACTTGCTTCGTACTTTTGGACAATTTTATGACGTGAACTCAGAATACGGTATTTTGGTAAGAACGAAACCGGTTAAAAACGCAGAAATCAGTCCAAGAAATACCGTTGCTGAAACGTATACCGCAATCATTGCTGATTTGGATGAAGGAATAGCAAATGCTCCTGATTTAAGAAGTAAAAAATACACCAATAAAACCTTTGCAAAAGGTCTAAAAGCTAGAGTATTATTATACAAAGGAGATTACGCTAATGCGGTTACTTTGTGTCAGGATGTTATTGCTAATGGAGGTTCAAACTTTAAATTGGAACCTACTTACGGAGCTATTTTTGACGATCATGATTCTGCTGCTATTTTTACCAGTTCAGAAATTTTGTTTGGTACCGCAGGAGTATCTAATGAAGGAATCGGAATTGGTAATTTTTATGGCGGATTTTCAGCCAATATTTCGCAAGTTTATAAAGATGCCATTGCAGGAAGCATGACTGTCGGAGCGCAAAATATTACTTATGATGCAGGTAGAACGTCAATCTTTATAACGAATGTATCATATGGCGGATATTATACCACAAAATATACCTCTAATTTTATTACAGGAACCAACGAATTATTTTACCATATGCGTATAGCAGAAGTATATTTGATTTTGGCAGAAGCAAGTGCGAGAGCCAATAATGCTGTAACTCCAGAAGCACTTCAGGCTATTAATACCATTAGAACTAGAGCAGGAGCGGTAACAACAGGTGGTAATGGTTTTGAAACCTATCCAAATACAATTTCACTTTCTCAGTTTTTAACAGCAGTTCGTTATGAAAAATTAGCCGAATTGTATGCTGAAGGTGGAGAAACGTGGTATGATTTGATCAGATACGATTATGCCGACGGATTTGGTTCTGGATTTAAAGTATCAGATGTAAAAGCATCGGCTACAAACTCAGATAAATTTATTCTGCCAATTCCGACAGAATCTATAGATGCGGGGAATCGTGTTATTAAACAAAATCCATCGTATTAATCTTTAAAATATAGGTTAGAGGAGTTCAATTTTCCTCTATAAAACTTCTCTAACCTTATATTTCATTTTGAATTTTTAAATAGAAGAATTCACTTATTCAACATAAGTGTACGGCCACACTTATGTCTTTTATCAAAATCCTTTTTAAAGAAAAAAAATAATAACTATAAATCTTAATCAAGCAAAAAATGAAAAAAATCGCAACTGTTTTAGTGCTATTATTGGTGATTCCAAAACTAAGTGCACAAGGAATTTCTTTTGAGCACAGCACATTCAAAGAAGTATTGGCAAAAGCCAAAGCAGAAAAAAAACTGGTTTTTATGGATTGTTTTACCACTTGGTGTGGACCTTGTAAAATGATGGCAAAAGAGATATTTCCGCAGCAAAATGTTGGAGATTATATGAATGCCAATTTTGTAAGCATCAAGATGGATATGGAAAAAGGAGAAGGTATCGAATTAACCAAAACGTATGAGGTAAGCGCTTATCCAACACTGCTTTTTATGGATGCTGATGGCAAAGTGGTACACAGAGCTACAGGTGCAGAAAAAGCAGAAGATTTTATTGAGCAGGCAAAAATCGCTTTCGATCCTACGAAACAATTAGATTATCTAAACAAACAATACGAATCAGGAAATAGAGATCTTGCTTTTTTAGCGCAGTATGTAAAATCTTTATATACCGCTTATAAACCAGATCTTATCGAAAAAGTAGGTAAAGAGGTAATTCCGACAATGAAACCAGACCAATATTTAACCGAAAATGGTTTCACTGTAATTGCACACGCTGGAGTGGAATACAAAAGCAAAGTCTACAATTATTTAATTAAAAATAAAAAAGCTTTTATCGATAAATCGTACATTGGGAAAGAAAGCTACGATTACGTTATTGGTGCAGCAGTTTCTAACTATTTGGTTGGAATTGCGACTAAAAAAACACTTCCAGAATTGGACAAAGCAATTGCAGAAACCGAAAAAGATTTTGTTTCTCCGCAGCAAAGTCAGTATAAAACTTACTATTACAGTCAATATTATTTAGCGCAAAAACAATACGATAAATGGTTTGATTTTAATAAAAAAGAAGCAGATCAAGCATTCGCAAAAAATCAGAAAGAAGCTTTAGGTAGTTACATCAACACAGCTTACAGCATTGCAGTTAATCCTGATTTTGAAAAAGCTGGACTAGATGATAAAGCAATTGCAATGATTGAAAATATCAAAGATGTAGATCCAGAATCACTTGCGGTAAATTATTGCTTAGCAAGTCTTTATCTTAAAACACGTAATAAAGCTAAAGGATTGGAAAACATTGATACATACATCAAAAAAGCTTCTGCTAAAGGAGATGAACCAAATGAGCGTGTATTGGCTTTGAAAACCAAAATAGAAAGTTTATAAAACTATAAAAACTTAAAAAATATAACCATGAAATATTTAGGTATAATAAAAATAACGGTTTTGAGTCTGCTCTTGTCAGCTTTCAATTTTACGGCATCGGCACAGCAAAAATTTCATATTGATGGAACAGTTACAGGTTTGGTCAATGGAAAAATCTACACCTACAAAAACAACGCTGTTGTACCAGTAGAAGTTAAAAATGGTAAGTTTCAAATTGAAAGTGAAATGGACGAGCCTGTATTTAATCTTAGTTTAACAAAGGATGCTGAAGTTAATTATAGAGCAGAAAAAACGTTTACGTCATTTTATGTTGAGCCGGGAGCTCAAACTTTAAAACTAGATTATACTGATTTTAGAAAAGCTGTTTTAAAAGGATCAAAAACTCAGGATGATAGTTACAGATACACCGCGATTACAGATCAAATTAACAAAAAATACAAGAAAGAATTTGATAAAGTGGAGATGCTTAGCAAAAAGTACGAAGCTGCTGTTACGGCCAAAAAAGACGAAAAAACGACAGAAGCTATTAAATACGAAATCAATGATGCTAAAGAATTTTTAGAACCTGCTTACAAAGAAATCGGTGAAGCAACATTGAAATTCTTCAAAGATAATCCGAAGTCTTATTTCAGTATGACAATGTTGTTGTATTATTTAAACGGAATGACTTACGACGAAGCTAAAGGTTATTACGATAGTTTTAATCCGCTTTATAAAAATACCAAAAGTGCTCAATATCTAGCGGCTGAAATCGAAAAGATGAAAAAAGGTATTGCAGGTGCACCAGCTGGGCCTTTCAACACAAAAGATATTAATGGAAATCCGTTAAAACTAGAAGATTTTAAAGGGAAATATGTTTTAATCGACTTTTGGGCTTCATGGTGTGTGCCTTGTAGAAAAGGAAATCCGCATTTGCTGAAATTGTATGCTGAATACAAACCAAAAGGTTTAGAAATCTTAGGTGTTTCTGATGATGATAAAGCAGAAGACAAATGGAAAAAAGCGGTTGAAAAAGACGGAATTGGAGTTTGGAAACATGTTCTTAGAGGTTTGCAATACAAAGAAGGTACTTACGAAAAAATAAATGAAGATCAGGATATCAGCGAAGGTTACAATATTCATTCATTACCAACTAAAATTTTAGTAGATCCAAACGGAATTATCGTTGCCAGATATGATGGTGGAGAAGCAGATGATAAAAAAATGGATGAAGATTTAGCAGCCATTTTTAAAGCTAAATAAGAAGAAAAAACAATTGGATTATAATTAAAAAGTAAATCAATGAAAAAGTTAAACGTAATTAAAATAGCAGTTTTAGGTCTTTTGTTTCAAGGTTTTACAATGGATTGTGAAGCGCAGGGGAAATATAAAATTGACGGAACTGTAACAGGATTAAGTGATGGAAAACTGTACGTTTTTAGTGGTAATAAAGTAGATTCAGTTAAAGTTACGAAAGGGAAATTTCAGATTAGTGGAGAATTTAAAGATCCTGTTGAAAATTTAGGCATTGCAAAAATCTCTGATTTCAGCAAGATGAACGACAAAATGTATGTTTCACTTTTTGCAGAAGCAGTTCCAATGACTCTGCAGCTCAATTATGCAGATTTTCCAGCGTCGAAACTAACAGGTTCTAAAACTCAGGATGATGTTGCGAAATTTAATGCTATAACAGCAAAAATCAAATCGAAATACAAAAAGGAATTAGATCAGTTTGATGCCATCAGAAAAAAATATGATGATGCAAGAGCAGCGAAAAAAAGTGAAGAAGTTCTAGAAGCCATTAAATACGAAGACAATGATGCAAGAGGAAAATTAGAGCCAATGTATGCAGAAATGGAAAAGGCATCTTACAACTTCATGAAAGAGAATCCGAACTCGTATTACAGTCTTTTTTTACTAAGAATGAATTCAAGAAATCTGAAATATGATGAAGCCAAAGCATATTACGACAGTTTTAATCCAATATATAAAAAAGGAGATTTGGCTAAAGACTTGGTAACTGAAATTGAAAACATTAAAAAAGGTGTTCCAGGCGCTCCAGCTGGACCTTTTAATAAAAAAGATATTAACGGAAATCCAATCAAATTAGAAGATTTTAAAGGGAAATATGTTTTAATCGATTTTTGGGCTTCGTGGTGTGTGCCTTGTAGAAAAGGAAATCCTCATTTATTGAAACTGTATGCGCAATACAAACCAAAAGGACTTGAAATCTTAGGTGTTTCTGATGATGACAGAGCAGAAGATAAATGGAAAAAAGCGGTTGAAAAAGATGGAATCGGAGTTTGGAGACACATTCTTAGAGGTTTGCAGTACAAAGAAGGAACTTACGAAAGAATCAATATTGATCAAGACGTGAGCGAAGGCTACAATATTCATGTATTGCCAACCAAAATCTTAGTAGATCCAAACGGAATTATCGTTGCGAGATACGATCAAGGTGAAGCAGACGATGAAAGAATGGATAAAGATCTTGCCGCAATTTTCGCTTCGAAATAATAGCATCTGATTCTTAATAATCATTAAAATGGCAATTATTAAAAAACTAGCATTAGTCGTTTTTTTAGTTTTTGCGGTGAATTCCTATGGGCAAAAACCAGATCAGGCATTCATTAAAAAAGTAGAAAAAACGGCTGGTGTTTTTAAGATAAAAGATCCGGTTGTTTCAGACCCAGTTTCAGTAGATGCTCAACTAATTTGGAACAAAAGTAAAACACAATTGGCTGTAATTGTAAAAGCTAAGGTGTTTGAAGGATGGCGTATTTACGCGTATGTTCCGCCTACACAGCCTTATATTCAGTATCAAATGGTATTAGAACTTCCAAAAGGAGTAACAGCTTTAGAAGATTGGCTTAAACCTAAACCATATCCTTATGAAGACAATATTTTTATTTATAAAGGTGAACTTACTTTCATAAGGTATTTTTCGGTTAAGGATTTAGAAGCCAATGCTAAAATTAAGGCAGGACTTTTTTATCAAACCTGTGATATCAAGCAATGTTTACCTCCCAATACTAAAAGCAAAGAATTGAAATTATAAATTTTAAATAGCATCAAATGAAACAAATAAGAGTTAGAATAGTATTAGCAATAATGCTGTTTTGTGCAAATGTTTCAGTTTTCGCACAACAGCATCAAAAAGAAAACATATCGGTTTTATACGTGGGATACGATCCCGCAATTCCGTTGAGTGATGACTTTATTAATTCAGCAATCAATAATGGAGGTTATTCTCCAGAGCGTTTTAAAGAAGATTTCAAAACACGTTACAACGCTTTTGAAAGTTATTTAAAAGAATATTTTTCAAGCGTGAAAGCAGTTGATGCCAGAAGCTACACAATGGATATGTCGGCTTCTTATGATGTTACGATATTTGATCAGACTGTTAAACCGTGGGAAAAAGGTGAACGTCATCCTAATTATAAACCTTCAAAATATTTAAAAGAAGATTTTGATTTTCCTACCGTTTTTATAGGTCAAACTGCCCCTCAAATGGGCGAGACTATTGGTTTAAAACTAGATTGGCTGTGTTTGTGCCTAGATGCCGATGCGCATCATTTAAAAGCAGAACATCCTATTTTTAAAGGACCTTTTCCAGTAAAATTGACAATGGTAACGAAACCAACTCCAGATGGAATTTTTCATTACGCTTCAGGAAAAGATGTGCCAAAAGAAATTCCAATGTGGCGCGTGCAAAAAGAAGGATATCTAGAAGGAAAAGGTTATCGCGTTGGATTAGTATCAAGAGGCGACGGATTTTTAGATTCTCCTGACACCGAATATATTTCAAGCGGTGTAAACAGTAAAGATGTTGGAGCTGTTGCTATAGGACGTCATGGTAATTTTTTACTATGGGGATTTTCAGCTTCACCAGATTATATGACAGACGAAGCCAGACAAGTTTTTGCTAATACTGTGGTTTACATCAAGAAATTTAAAGGACAAAAACCAATCGCTAGAAAATACAGACAACAGATAGCGATTAGAGCAACTGATGTTGATGGAATGATTTATGGTTTGAGCACGGAATCTTATGAGAATTATAAAAAATACATTGCTGAAGTGAATGTTCAAAGTGCAAAAACAGTAAAAGAATTAAAAGAAAAGAAAGATAAAGGTGAGAAATTGAGCGAGATGGAAGCTGCAATTTTACAAGTGCAATCTGAACCAATGCCTATACCAAATTGGGGAGAATATGTCAAACAACAATCAGGAGATTTCTTTAAACCAGAATATGTGAAAAATGTTGAGAAATTAAAAAAATTCCTGACTGAAAATAAAAAGTACATGTACGCAACACCAGACGATTTTTATTCTTTAAAAATTGATGAGGATATTAAAAAGATGGGAATTGGAAATAACGATAAACAACTTTTACAACAGTGTATTACGCTTCTAAAAAACGGTAAAGACAAAGATTTAGCCAATAGAGTTTTACAACGTTACACAGGTTTGGAGAAAAATCCGCAGGAGTGGGAGCAATGGTTTGGCAACAATTCTTCTAAATTATTCTTTACAGAAGCAGGTGGTTATAAGTGGTTAATTGATACAACAAAGTAGTGGTGTCATAAAAAATAAAATATCAAAAAATGAAAAAAATAGTTCTAATGCTACTGATTTTAATCGCAGGATCAGTAAATGCCCAAGTATACAATCCAGTAAAATGGACGACAAGTGTAGTAAAAATATCAGAATCAGAATACGAGCTTATCGCCAAAGCGGCAATCGAAAAAGGCTGGCATTTGTATTCGCAGAGTGTTCCAGAAGATGGTCCGTTGCCAACCAAATTTTCTTTTGATGGAAAAGGAGAATATCTAAAAAAAGGAAATACAAAAGAAGAAGAAGGTCATGTGGTTAATGATCCGATTTACGGAATGAAGATTAAATATTTTGAAAACAAAACCATTTTTAAACAACGTATTAAAATTAAGGACAAAGCACCGAAACAAATTAATGCAAATGTAGAATTTATGGCTTGTGACGATACAAAATGTCTTCCGCCTAAGCAAGTTGAATTACTTTTTAAAATGAAATAAAAGAACCCCATTTTATGAAAAAAGTATTTTATGTAATAGCTTTTTTACTTGTAACAATCAGTTACGGGCAAAAAGCAGATGCTGTAGTATGGAAAACTATTGTAGAAAAAGTCTCAGATAAAGAATTCATTTTATCTGCTGAAGCAACAATTTCTTCAGGTACACATTTGTATTCGCAAAATGTTTCTGGAAAAGGTACAACAGCAACAACTTTTATGTTTGACGACAGCGAAGGTGGTTTTACACTTTTAGGAAACACAACCGAAGAGGATGGAAAAACAATTGAAGATCCAGTTTTAAAATCCAAAGTAAAAGTTTTTGAAAATAAAGCGGTTTTTACACAAAAAATTGCGGTTTCAGGAAAGGTAAATACTATAAATGCTTTGGTTGAATTTGTGTCGGGAAATCATTCTGCTGTCTCAGAACTTCAAAGTGTTGAACTTAGTTTTGATTTGAACAAAGCAGTAAAATTTCAGAAAAAAATGGCTGAGGTTTCAAGTGTGGAAGGAAGTAAGGATAAAGATCAAAAGGGAATTTTGGGAATATTTATTATTTCTTTTTTATCTGGTTTTGCTGCTTTGTTGACGCCTTGTGTTTTTCCGATGATTCCGATGACGGTTAGTTTTTTTACCAAACAGAGTAAAAATAAAGCCAGCGGAATAAGAAATGCATTGTTTTACGGAATTTCAATTATTGTGATTTATGTGGCTTTGGGAACTTTGGTTACAACCATTTTTGGAGCAGATTCTTTGAATGCTTTGGCAACGAATGTTACTTTCAATCTGATCTTTTTCTTACTGTTAATCTTTTTTGCGATGTCCTTTTTGGGCGCTTTTGAAATTGTACTTCCAAGTTCATGGCTTACTAAAGTAGATGAAAAATCGCAGGCAAGCGGGATTATCGGAATTCTATTTATGGCGCTTGCTCTTGCTGTAGTTTCTTTTTCGTGTACAGGACCAATTGTCGGAACTTTATTAGTTCAGGCAGCAAGTCAGGGCGGATTGGCACCTATTGTTGGAATGTTTGGTTTTTCATTGGCCATTGCATTGCCTTTTGCCATTTTTGCAGCTTTCCCAGGTTGGTTGAATTCGCTTCCTAAATCGGGCGGCTGGTTGAATTCTGTTAAAGTGGTTTTAGGATTTTTGGAGCTAGCATTAGCGTTTAAATTTCTAAGCAATGCCGATCTTGTTTTACAGCTTCATCTTTTGGAACGAGAAACTTTTCTGGCGATTTGGATTGCCATTTTTGTAGCTCTGGCCTTGTATCTTTTTGGAAAAATAACATTAGCGCATGATTCTCCACTACCTCATATTTCAGTTGGAAGATTAAGTCTAGGGATTTTTGTATTGGCTTTCATTATTTATTTGATTCCGGGTTTATGGGGAGCTCCATTACAATGGATTAGTGGTTTTCCACCTCCAAAACAATATAGCGAATCTCCATACGGACTTGGAGCAGCAACCTCAGAAGTAAAAACTATTGCAGCTCTTCCAAAAGATGCAGAAGAAGGTCCGAATGGTATCGTAACTTTTCGGGATTATGATGCTGGAATGGCTTATGCTAAAAAAGAAAATAAACCCGTAATGCTAGATTTTACAGGTTTTGCTTGCGTAAACTGTAGAAAAATGGAAGAAAGAGTCTGGCCAGATGCAAGAGTTTTAAATCATTTGAATAAAGATGTTGTAGTCATTTCTCTTTATGTAGATGACAAACGACCTCTTTCTGAAGAAGAACAAATTATCTCCAAAATAACAGGGGAAAAGTTGAAATATATAGGGCAGAAATGGAGTGAATTTCAAATTCTGAAATATAAAACCAATGCACAACCTTATTATGTTCTGATTGATCATGAAGGTAAAGAACTTAATGCACCAACAGCTTACAATCCGGATATTGAATTTTATAATGACTGGCTGGAGAAAGGAATCAATAATTTTAAATCGCTATAAAGGTTTTTCTGTGTTTCAATTTTTATTTTGAATTAGTAAGCAAAAGTAATTTAACCGAAAAACCTAATAAAAAGGGCTGTCAAAAGCAGCTCTTTTAACTCTGATTTTGAATATCCTGAAAAGCTTACTGATAAAAGACCTATTAAATTTCTGAAACAATATGAAAGCATTAAAACTATTTAAGAAGTACTGGTGTGAACAGCTTTATTTTAAAAAATTCGACAATAGAGAATTGGCGTTAATGATATCAAAAGAATCTTCATTGATTGTAAAATCATATTTTAAGAAAACAAACTAGACAATTATAAAATATATTAAGATGAAAAAATACATCTTTCTGGGCTATTGCTCATTAGCTTTCTGTGCCCTTATGTCAGCGCAGGGAAAATCGGTTAACTTTAAGAAAATAAAAGAGTTAGTTGGAATTGAAGAATATTTGTACCAGCCAAATGGGATGAGCGTACTGCTTTTGCAGGACAATGCTTCTCCGGTTGCAACAGTACAGATTGTATATCGTGTAGGTTCTAAACATGAAGTGCTGGGAAACACCGGATCGACACACCTTTTGGAACATTTGATGTTTAAAGGAACCCCAACTTTCAATAAGAACACTATCACGATTACCGATGTGCTGCAAAATACTGGAGCACAATTAAATGCTACAACCTGGTACGACCGTACGAACTATTTTCAAACACTTCCAAGTGATAAAATCGAACTGGCACTTCAAATCGAAGCCGACAGAATGCGAAATTCGTTATTGACAAAAGAAGACAAAGAAGCCGAAATGACTGTGGTTCGCAACGAATTTGAACGTGGAGAAAACAACCCGAACAGTTTGCTTGACAAGGAAATCTGGGCGGCGGCTTATATTGCGCATCCGTATCATCACTCTACAATTGGTTGGAAATCGGATATTGAAAAAGCACCGATTGAGGTTTTAAAGAATTTTTATAATACCTATTACTGGCCCGATAATGCGACTTTGACCATCATCGGAGATTTCAGAAAAGAAAATGTTTTTGAACTGATTGAGAAATATTTCGGAAAAATCACAAAAGCGCCGCATGTAATGCCACAGCCTTATACAGAAGAGCCTCAACAATATGGAGCACGCAAAATTGTGGTGAGAAAACCAGGAGAATTGGGCGTTGTAAACAAAGCCTATAAAATTCCAGGTGCTTTGCACGAAGATCTTCCAGCTTTAAACATTCTGGCTCAAATTATTGGAAATGGCCCATCAGCAATTTTGAACAAAACTTTCGTTGATACCCGTTTGGGAATTTATTCCTATGCCAGTGCAACGAACTTCAAAGAAGTGGGACTTTTCACGATTGGTGTAGGTTTTCCAACGACTTCAAAACATGAAGACATCGATGCTAAAATCAATGAAGTTATAGCTAAAATTCAAAAGGAAGGCGTAACTCAGGATGAGGTTAATCGTGTTGTAGCCAATATCAATGCGCAAACAATTTTAGCAAGAGACGGATCAGGAGATGTGGCTTCAGAATTAAATGAGGCAATCGCTTCAGGAGATTGGACAGACTACATTACAGGAGTTGATCGATTGAAAAAAGTAACTCCAGCAGATGTTTTGCGTGTAGCCAATCAATATTTGGTGGAAGACCAAAGTACAACTGGTTATTTTATTCCGAAACAGTCTGGAACACAAAATAGTGATACTGTTGGAGCTAGTAATTATATGCCAGTAAATGAGCCATTTTATTACAGACATCCAGAAGAAGGACATTCTCATGAGGAAGCTTTATCCGCTCCGTTTTTAATGAAAAATACAAGTGAAGAAACTACAGTAGCTGAAACTTTAATTGAGAAATCAGCTTCTGTTTTTAAAAGAGAAAAAGTTTCTGGAATTGATGTGGTTTCTGTAAAAACTTCAGCAAAAGATTTTGTGACTGTTGCAGCGAGTATTTCACTTGGAAATTATGCTAGCGAAAGCAAAAATGATATGATTCCGGCTTTAACAGCTTCAATGCTGTCAAAAGGAACAACGCTTAACGACAAATTCAAATTCTCAGAAAAACTGCAGAAATTAGGCGTAACATTAAATGTAAACGCCTCAGCCTTCAAA
>NZ_DASWYK010000228.1:0-11724 GCF_036405015.1 Flavobacterium sp.
TTACTGAAGATTTAGCTAACGGAGGCAAAGCATACGGTACTAAAGAAGTTGGTGACTGGTTAGCTGCTAACGTATAAAAGTTTATTTTGTTTCAGGTTTCAATCCCGATAGCTATCAGGACTGAAACTTGAAACAAAAAAAGGGATCAACTTTCGTTGATCCCTTTTATATTTTAGAAAAAATCTTTTTTTAGTAATCTCCTCTGTTTCCGCGATCTCCGCCACGGTTGTTTCCATAACCACCACGATTGTTTCCACCACGGTTGTTATTAAAACTTCTTCTTTCGCCTTCTGGTTTTGGTTCAGATTTGTTTACAACAATTGTACGCCCAGAAACTACTGCTCCGTTTAATTCGTCAATTGCTTTTTGAGCTTCAGCGTCATTTGGCATTTCAACAAAACCGAATCCTTTACTTCTTCCAGTAAATTTATCAGTAATAATTTTAACAGAGTCAACTGTTCCATAAGCCTCAAAAGACTCTCTTAAATCTGCTTCCTCAATACTGAATGGAAGGCTTCCAACGAAAATATTCATAGATACTTTTTTATAATAATAAACAAATGTAACCTTATTTTCATCTAATCTACTATGGTATGAATTTATTTAAGTTTTTATTGGGATTTAAGAAAATTTAGCTTAATAACTAAAATTTATTCCGCAGACAATCTAGGATCTCCAACAACAGTTATTTTATAAAAAACACCTTCCGTAAAATTAACTTTAGGACTTTCGACATCTCCGGCATCTCTGTTAATTCCTGTAAATCTAAATGTCCCTGAAATGGTATTATTTTTAGTATCGTAATCTGTAATAACGATTTGTCCTGTACCATAATTTTCTCCTGTAGAATAAAACGACAAAATAGAAGGAAGTGTATTTTCATAAGTAGCTTTAGAAATTTCATTAACTCCTAAACTATAAGATTGCTCGGCAGAAGACTCCGTTTGCAAAATAACCTTTTCATAACCCAAATTTCCTTCAATAACTATTGTACCATTCGAATTCAAGTAAGCTTTATAAACCTGAGCTCTCCAAAAAGTATTATCTTTTAAAGTCTGAAAAGCAGGATTATTAAATCTGACATCTTCTGTACAAGATGTAACGATAAGTAAAAGTGATAAAAAGTAAAAGTATTTTTTCATGTTTAAAATGAATTTCATGCAAAAGTATTGCATTAAGGCCTAAATACTTAAATTAAAAAGTCAAAAAAATGCTAAAAAACACCGCTTAAATATAATTAATGCCTTTAAAACGAATTATTGACAAAAAAATTATATCTTTGCGCCCTTAATTAACGGAGGTCGAGTACCTCAAAATTTAATCATAAGATTATGTCAGTAAAAATTAGATTACAAAGACACGGTAAAAAAGGAAAACCTTTTTACTGGGTGGTAGCTGCAGATGCACGCTCAAAAAGAGATGGTAAATACTTAGAGAAAATCGGTACTTACAATCCAAACACTAACCCAGCAACTGTTGAGTTAAACCTTGACAGCGCAGTTAAATGGTTACACAATGGTGCACAACCAACTGATACTGCAAGAGCTATCCTTTCTTACAAAGGTGCTTTATTGAAACACCACCTTGACGGAGGAGTTCGTAAAGGAGCTTTAACTCAAGAGCAAGCTGATGCTAAATTAACTGCATGGTTAGAAGCAAAAGCTGGAAAAGTTGACGCTAAAAAAGATGGTTTATCTAAAGCTAAAGCTGATGCTAAAGCTACAGCATTAAAAGCAGAAAAAGAAGTTAACGCTAAACGTGTTGCTGATGCTGCTGCTGCACAAGCTGAAGCTGCTGCCGCTGCACAAGCTGCTGAGGCTACAGAAGAAGTTGCTGAAGCAACTGAAGAAGCTCCTGCTGCTGAAGAGAATAACGAAACAACTGAAGCATAATTTTACTTAGCGATAATGCGTAAAGAAGAATGTTTTTATTTAGGTAAAATCGCTAAAAAATTTAGTTTCAAGGGGGAAGTTCTGATCTATTTAGACACAGACGAACCTGAGTTATACGAAAATCTGGAATCAGTGTTTGTTGAACACAACAAACACTTGGTTCCTTTTTTTATTGAAACAAGTTCTTTACACAAAAACGACTTTCTAAGAGTTCGTTTTGAAGATGTAAATACAGAAGAAGATGCTGACGCTCTTGTTGGAAACGGCATTTATCTTCCTTTAACGATGTTGCCAAAACTTACAGGCAACAAATTTTATTTTCACGAAGTTATTGGTTTTGAAATCGAAGACCAGCGTTTAGGCGTTTTCGGAAAAATTACTTCTATTAATGATTCTACTGCCCAACCTCTTTTTGAAGTTTTAAATGGTGAAGTTGAAATCTTAGTTCCAATGATTGATAACTTTCTTGTAAAAATCGATCGTGAGAACAAAAAAGTCATCATGAATCTTCCTGAAGGTCTTGTGGAAATGTATCTTTAATTAAGTATTCAGTCACAGTGTTCAGTGTTCAGCTTCCTAACTGAACTTAAAAATAATTCATCATGTTTAAATTTAAGCAATTCTCTATCAACCAAGATCGTTGCGCTATGAAAGTTGGCACAGATGGTGTTTTGCTTGGTTCATGGGCTCCTATTTCCCACAATCCTTTTAGCGTTTTAGATATTGGTGCTGGAACTGGAATCATTGCTTTGATGCTTGCGCAAAGAAGCCATGCAGAACAAATTGATGCGCTTGAAATTGATGAAGACGCGTACGAACAAGCTGTAGAAAATTTTGAAGCTTCTCCTTGGGGCGATCGTTTATTTTGTTTTCATGCTGGTTTGGACGAATTTATTGAAGAACCTGAAGACGAATACGATTTGATAGTTTCAAATCCACCTTTTTATGCTGAAGATTACAAAACAGACAATGAACAACGTGATTTAGCTCGTTTTCAAGACGCAATGCCTTTTGAAGAAATTGTTGAAGCTGCAGATTTATTGCTTTCGGAAAACGGAATTCTAGCTGTTATTATTCCTTTTAAAGAAGAAGAAAAATTTACTGCATTAGCAAAAGAATTCGAATTATATCCCTTAAAAATTACCCGAGTAAAAGGAACTCCAAAATCCGAAATCAAACGTAGTTTATTGGCTTTTAGTCGAAATGAAGTTTCTGAAATTGAAATCGATGAATTAGTTATCGAAATTGATCGTCATGTTTATACTCCAGAATATATTGAGTTAACTAAAGAGTTTTATTTGAAGATGTAAAAAAAACCTTTTTGTCAAAGTTCGAAATTATGCCAAATAAAATTCTATTTTCCATCTTTAACAAAAAGAATTGCTCTTTCTAAAATCTCATCTCTTCCTTGCTGAATTCCTAAGATGGTTGGTTTTACTTCAATATCTGGAACAATACCGATTCTTTGAGTTTCTTTTTTATTTGGATAAAAAACACCTATTCCGCTAAATGCAGTATAAAATCCTTTTACTATCTGAAAACTACAAACATTTCCGTCTGCACCTGCTGTCTGACTTCCAATTATTGTAACATCGGGAGCTGTTTGTATACTCATTGCTGTAAATTCTGCGTGACTCTGCGTATTTTCATCTACTAAAACAATAACTTTTCCTTTATAATGATTAGGATTTTCACTTCCTATACTAAAATTCTTGCTCCAGACAAATTTTCCGGGATACGTTACATCAGGATACGTAAATCTTGCAAAATCTTTTTCTTTAGAATTGATCCATTCAGCAATTGGAGACATTACACCGTTAGGATAGCAGCGGTTATCAAAAATCACCGCTTTTGTATCTTTTAAATTCTCAATTAAGACAGGAACATCATCATACATAAGCGAAGTAAAATCTACATAACCTATATTGCCTTCCAAAATTTTCCATTTTTCTTTCTCCACTTTAGGCTTCAGTTTTAAATCTTTATACAGATAACGATTTATAGATTTAACAGTCGTTTTTTCATCTCTTACAAATTCAATTTCTGCATTTTTTGAGTTTCCGTTAAAAACAGCAATATTCGAATTTCTTAAAACTGTTGGAGTATTAGAACCTTCTATATACTTTGTTTTTTCATTTAAAATTTCAGCAATTGTTCTACCATCAACTTTTGTAATTACATCACCAATCTTAATATCATCTATCTTGGTAAGAGAATCATTTTTTGATCTTATAACAACAGCTTTATCATCAATAATTTTTGCCTCAAAAGGAATAAATTTGTCTCCAAAATTTAAAAATGTTACCCTTGTATTAAAAAAAGCATGCGAATCATTTAAATTTACAATTATCTCTTTCATTGCCAAATGAAAATCAAGTTCTGATTTAGCATCAGAAAACTTTGGTAACAAATTCTCTAATGTTTTATCCCAATGCTGATCCATTTGATATTTGTATGGAAAAAAGTATTCTATATAATTCCAATATCGGAATAAAGCTAAAAGACGCAGGTTTTTATCTGTCCATTTAAAATCAGGATAATTTATTTCATTCGAAATTTCTTCAAAAACCCCTTTAGTATCATCTTCTGTAAATACAATATAAAATTGTTTTCCCTGAATTCTGTTCTTTTCAATAAATTTGAGTTTTTTCGAAAGTGATTTAGAAAAGATTTCACTATTAGAAATCCACGACAAATCGAAATTTTTATCAAAATACTCAACTGTTTTTGAAGATTTTATAGACTTATAAGACTTTATTTCTCCAAATGAAACAATCCATTTTTCAACTACAGTTGAAAATTCTTCTGCTGTTTTAGTTTCTTCAATTTGAGATAAAATCTGAAACAACTGATCGTCCCAATTTTTACTTCCATCTGCCACATTTGGATGGTAATATTTTAAAAATCCCCACACTTTACAAACCGCAGCAAGTTTTTGTGTTTCGGTAATTGGTTTTGAAAAAGAATATTGAAAAAAAAGAACAAAAGCAATTAATACAATTTTTTTCATATGATCTTTATGATTTTAGGTAAGTTTTATTTCTTTAAACCTGCTCAAAAATATTCTTAAACTGATACAGAATTCTCTCGATTAAACGCAAATCTTCCGTCACAATTTCGGCGCTTCCTTTCATTTCCTGTTGAAAAACAATTTGTTTATCATAAGACGTTTTTAAACCGTTTGGCAGGGTAACATCTATTAATAAATTTCCATCTTTATCTGGAACAAGCGAAATATTTTTGATTTCACCTTTTAATACTCCAAATTCTCTATCAGGATAATTAGCTAAACGAATATTCACACGTTGCCCCACTTTTATTTTCCCTGAATTTAAAGCCGGTGCTTTGACTTTTCCAATAAAGCTATTTTTTGCATCTGGAATAATTGAAAAGACATTGTCTCCAACATTTATAGTCTGATTTTCATTCCAAACCTGTAAAAAAGTAACCTTACCACTAATAGAAGATTTTAGTGCGTATGCGAGTTCCCAGTCTCTTATTATTTTTTTTAATTGATAAAATGACTGCGAAACACTGCGATCGAGGCTAACTTCTTCTTTAGTGCTGTTTATTTGCGAATTCTCACTAGATTTTGTGTTATCAATCAAAGAAGATCTTAGTTGAGAAATTGAAGACAATAAACTTCTATAATTCTTTTGTGCTTGAAGGAAATTTAATTTTTTAACTTCCATTTCTTGAGCAGAAATAATCCCCTTGTTGAATAGCGTTTCAAAACGAGCCACTTCATTCTTTTGCAATTCTAATTCTCGTTCATTTATTAATTTTTGCTGTTGCAAAATTTCCAATCTTTCTGTTATCTGAATTTTCTCAGATTGCTGTGCCCTTCTTTCAACTTGAAAAGGATGCAAATCTTTATTCAGTTCCTGAGCCTGATAATCTTTCTGAAAAGCAGCATAAGCACTTTCTATTTCACCTAATTGCAAGTTTTTCAATAAATCAAAAGGAAATTCTTTTTTTGAATTGTTAATATCATAACCGTCGACAATACTTTTTAATAGAAAAACATCTTTGTAATTTGCTGTATTTTCAATAATGGCTAATGTGCTATTCTTTTCAACCAATGTTTTGTTTTTAACTAATATCGCCTCAATACGCCCAGAAGATTTTGAAACAATTTTTTCTGGCGGAATATTAGTTGTAATCACAATTTCGGTTCTTACCACATCCGGATATTTCACAAACCATGATACAAAAAACAGCATTATAATAATGGCAAATATCAAGACCGTTCCCCATCGTATCATCCAATGTGGTACTTTGGTCAAGATATCCTGAACCTCTTCGCTTCTTAATTCAAATGAATCTTCTGTCATGCTTAATTTCCTAATTGCAGTTGGTTTTTAACTAATTCAAAATAATTGCCTTTTTGCTCTACTAATGCAGAATGGTTTCCTATTTCGATAATTTTTCCTTTATCCAAAACCACAATCTGATCGGCATTCATCACAGTACTTAATCGGTGTGCAATGACAACTACTGTTTTATTTTCAAAAAAGATGTCCAGCTTTCTCATAATTTCTTTTTCATTGTTGGCATCTAAAGCAGAAGTCGCTTCATCAAAAAATAAAACTTCTGGATTTTTATAAACTGCTCTTGCAATTAAAAGACGCTGTTTTTGTCCCGTACTCATTCCTAATCCTTCTGCTCCAATTTTGGTATTAAAACCAAGAGGTAATCCTGCTATGTATTCTTTGATATTAGCAACATCGGCTGCATAAAGTAATCGTTCTTTATTTACTCTATCAGAACCAAAAGCGATATTATTAGCAATAGTATCACTAAAAATAAAGCCTTCCTGCATTACTGCTCCAACATTTGTCCTCCAAGCTTTCTGAGAGATATTTTTAAGCTGCGTGCTTCCAACTAAAACTTCTCCTTTTTCTGGTTCGTAGAACTTTAAAAGTAGTTTCATTAGTGTTGTTTTTCCGCTTCCGCTAACTCCCACAATCGCAGTTACTTTATTGGCCGGAATTACTAAATTCAAATTATCCAAAACTGGAATATCTGAACCTAAATAACGAAAAGAAAGATTCTTCACCTCAATATCAACATCAAGGGGCACTTCATTTGTCTGATGTTCCTCCTGTTGGAGTTCATCTTCTTTTTGATGAATTTCAGACAATCTGGCCAACGAAATTTTCGCATCTTGCAATTCTCTTACAAATTCTATTAATTGCGTAATTGGGCCATTTAAACTCCCTACAATCGCGCTTATAGCGAGCATCATACCTAGCGTTATTGAACCCTCAATTACTAATTTTGCAGAAAGCAGGATAATAAATATGTTTTTTAATTCATTAATTACAGATGAGCCGATTGTTTGTGTCTGTTCTAAAATGAGCCCTTTTATCGAAACTCTGAAAAGTCTTGCTTGTACATATTCCCAGCCCCAACGTTTTTGTTTTTCGGCATTATGAAGCTTAATTTCTTGCATTCCGTTAATTAGTTCCATAACTTTATTTTGTTCGTTTGAAACTTCTGCAAAACGCTTATAATCGAGAGCTTCTCGTCTTTTTAGGAACAGTGTAATCCATCCAAAATAGAAAACACTCCCTATAAAAAATACCAAAAAGATCTGTAGATTGAAATAAGCCAAAACAGCACCCATAACAAACATATTGATTACCGAGAAAAGAACATTCAGAGAAGACGTGGTCAGAATTTTTTCTATACGTCGATGATCGTTTATTCGCTGCATGATATCTCCTGTCATACGGACATCGAAAAAGGAAATGGGCAGATTCATTAATTTGATAAAGAAATCTGAAATAAGAGAAATATTGATTCTTGTGGATAAATGCAACAGAATCCAACTCCTAATTAATTCTAAGCCTGTTCTTCCTGCGAAAATGAAAAGCATTGCAAACAGAATCAAATAAATGAAATGAATATTCTGATTCTGAATTCCAACATCGACAATACTCTGGGTTAAAAACGGAAATATTAAATTAAGTAAACTACTCGCCAAAAGTCCAATAGCAAGCTGAATAAGAAATGATTTGTATTGAAATAAATATTTAAAAAGAAATCGAAACCCGAGACCAGAATTTTCTTCTCTATCAAAATCAGATTCAAAAAATTTCGGAGTTGCTTCTATTAGTAATGCGATACCTTCTTTTGTTGTATCATCAGCATTATTACCGATCCAAAACTTTACAAAATCTTCTTTATTGTATTCTAAAAGTCCAAAAGCAGGATCGGAGATATAATATTTATTATTTTTTATTTTATAAAGTACTACATAATGATCTTTATTCCAGTGAAGAATACATGGCAGAGGAGCTTCTTCTATTCTTTGTACAGATAATTTTACTCCCAGAGTTCGAAAGCCAATTTTTTCGGCGGCATCACTCAAAAAAAGCAGATTACTTCCTTCACGAGTGGTTTCGCTAAAATCTCTCAACTCCTGAATATTGATTGTCTTCCCGTAATATTTAGCTATAATTTTTAAACATGTAGGCCCACAATCTTTATGGTCGGCTTGTCTATAATGGGCGAATTTTTTCAATTTTCTTTGATTTATTCAAGACTAATGTAGGAAAAAAATTTCTTGTTAATCCATAAAAAAACAGAGAAGATATAAATCTTCTCTGTTTTAGGTATTTATAAACAAATTATCAGCAACACAATTTCTTTAGGACATGGCCGCGGTTTTACCCTAACCAATTAAAATTAAACACAGCGGCCAACTCCTAAGAATCCCAGTACCAATCATCAATACTGAGAAAATGCTCAATGTTCCACGATCGAGCGCCTATACATTCAAAAAAAACATGACTAAATTCTAAATAAGGCTATATCGTATTACTTTTAAAAAAGTTAAAAATCAACAACAAAGACGACTTGTATTACAAATACCCGATGATGTATTTATCGGACAAGTTTCGCCTGGTGGTATTAAAATGCATCCTGCTTCCATAGCATAAACCCAGCACTCAGGAATTCCTCCTCTCATAGTTTTCTGCTCATTTCTATTTATAATGTGAGCGCCATTAAGATTTAAATTTTTTTTCAGCATATTAATACAATTTTTATAGTAACAGAGTTTTATTGAATCTCTGTTACTATATAAATATTAAAATTAGCAAGCATAATTTTTTTCAGCGACTGCATCAAGACAATTAGGTTCTGCTGTTTCGCCTCCTAAAATGTCTTTTTGCTCTTTTTTGGTCAGCTTTTTAGTTTCTTTACTTTTTAAAATCTTTTCTAACATAATTGGTTATTTACGTTTTTTGGGCAAGTCTCATAATCTATGAAAACAAGACTTTAGATCTTTAGTTTTTAACAGCTTCCAACATAGCTATTTGGTACGCAACTCCAATATGATGGCACTGTTCCATACTCTGTACATCTTTTAGCTTTAAATCCATCCTCACAAATAGGAGCGTTTCCTCCATTTATTGTTTTTTGCTCATTCGCAGTCAATTCAACTGCACCTTTCAATTTCAATATATTCTTTAACATAACGCAGGTATTTTGGGGTTACTATTATTTTTATGCGATTCTTTCTAAAACCTGAACTTCATCTACATAATCGTTCAGGAAGTATTTTAATTCGTTTAATTCATATTCATTTGGAAATAATCTCTCATTTACAATTTTAACAGGTGTATAATTAAAATTATTCATTGAACACCAATCATATTGTTTTTGAATTTCCTGGCTAATCATCATGCTAACAGAATCTACATGCCATTTTTTAAGCCATTTTTTATAAGCCATTCTTTTGATATACCAATCAGAAATTGCTTCAACAGTTTTTCCAGGTGTGGCTCTATTGATTGTTAAAAGTCTTTCAACAACAGCTTTATAAGGATTATCATTGTTTTCTGGATTGATATTAAAAAGAACGTTTAAAAATATTCTATCCGGAAATTTGATTACCAATTCAAAAGCTTCTTGAAATGTTTTATAACAATGTCCGCAACTAGGGCTCAATATAACGGAAAGTCTTACTGCTGCATTTTTATTCCCGAAGTTCAATCCTCTTAAATCTTCAAATCCTTTAGTATATTTTACTTTTTTGGACAAGAAGTTTAGCAGAGAGTAATTTCTTTTAAACTTTTTAAGCTCTTTTAATGAGTATTCGTTATCAAGCAAATTCTTAATCATTACTTTCACAGCTGCCCAAATCGGAATTAAAAGCAATAAAGAGAATACGTATGGAAAAACCGTATTGAAACTAAAACTTAGTGTAAAAAGATCTGATGAGAACCACATGATGCTTTGAACAAGTATTAAAAACGATACTGCCAAACACATTACACACCATTTTTGAATTTCAAATTTCTGAATCCAGATGGAGCAAACTACCACAGGAATTGCCAACAAACTTAAAAATCCAACAAATATTGCTGAGCTTAAAGGCTGAACCAAAATTGCAATTATACTTGAACTAAAGAAAAGCAATGGTAAATCTGAAAAACTTAGCCATCTGTTTGCAATATCATCATTGAAACTTATAACCGAATGACAAGAAGAGTTAGAACTTAAATTACAAAATTTTGAAATTACAGTGTTTTTGACTCCCCATTTTTGCTGAACAATAAATATGCTCACAATCAAACCTAATATTGAGGTAACTAAAAAAACACTGCTAAATAAATTAAAACCATTATAGAAAAGAGACAAACCTGTTAGCAATACTAAAGGCAGAAAATATTTTAACCAGTTGTACTCTACTTTTAAATTTTCTCTTGCTACTACGTTATTTGGTTCAATAGCTACAATTACTCCATTCCAATCTAAAAGAAATTTATCGTAAGATAATTTTTGACTTCCTTTTTTTAACGTTGTAATTCTAACACCATTTTTTATCTTCTCGACCAGAATTAATTCCTCTTTAAAATAGGCCAAAAAATTAGACGGCAAATCGACGATTTGTTCTTTCGAAACTCTCACTGCTGCATTCTCTACAGAAAGCAAATCGAACGAATCTGTAATGGCAAATAAACTTGGATAATTTGGATGCGATAAAAACAGATCTTTGAACTCATTTTTTATGTCTGAGTACTTGTTGATTTGTAGAAATTTTTGAACCAGTTTTAACATCGCTTTTGATCGTTTTTAAATCATAATTACACTGCAAAGATTGGGGTTTTTATTGATAAAAATCGCATGTATATATACATTTTATTAATTATACCACATACAATTTATAAATTATACCAAGTATAGTACATTATACAAGTTGCTGTAAAACAATACATTATATTTATTTTTTTTGAATAAAAAGCTCTGAAACTGTATTTTCGATTAACGGCTGTTCTTTTTATCTAGTTTTGGAAAAGCAATAATCTAAACATCGAAAAACATGAAAAAGCGGAGATAAAAATCTTATGATTTTAAAGAAATTAATCATAAAAAATGAGGTTAAAAAATGACAAAAAAAATCTAAAATATACCTCAAAATTTGATATAGAATACTTCCCAAAAAACGCTTAAAAAGACAATTTACAAAACAAGATAAAACTTACAAAAAAATCTATTTTTTAATGTATTTTTAAACAAAAAATATAAACTCAAAATTATTTATATAACCAATTTTAACGCTTTTTTTGGCGTCAAAAAAAGAATTGCAATAAATTATTTAAGAAAGATTAATCTTATTAAAAAATCATCAAAACAATTATAGACATGAAAAATTTAACATCAAAATTCAACGATTTCCAAACAGAAACAATCTCTAGAAAAGAGCAAAAAACAATTATTGGCGGTGGAAATGATACCGATCCTAATGATCCAAGAAAAAACAATGGCGGAAACGGAAACGGTTAATCACCAATTGAAATAAAAACATAAAGAAAATCTC
>NZ_DASWYK010000229.1:0-18057 GCF_036405015.1 Flavobacterium sp.
AGCATTTCCTTCTTCATGATCCAGAGAACCCGGAAAATAAAACAGATTTACAATTACATTTTCCTGAATTCCTTTTACTTTAAATTCAACATTGGATTGCTGATTGTACAGATAAGAATATATGGGTTCAATAACATCAAAAGAAATTATTGATTTCGGATCATTATTTCGTCCGAATAAATTAGAGAAAAAGTTCATGTTTATTATTTAAATCTAATCATTAGAATATTTAAAACTTTGATTCATTTTTTCAAAAGGAATCACCTCGTTTACAATAGATTCTAATTCGTAATCTGTTAACAATCCTCGTGCAGATTCTACAATTTTAGGCGAAACATGTATTTCATAATCAATAATGTCACGCTTTAGAATTTCTTCTATAATCGTATTTTGGCGATCGGTTAGATATTTTTTATGCGATTTAAAAACAGCTTCGATATCTTCTCTAAATTCCTCATCACTCAGTTCATTGTAGATATCTTGTTTAGACATGTCAATCAATAAAACTTTGAAGATAAAATCCTGAAGATTTTTTGCCAGATAATTGACTTCATTCATATCGTGCCAAACAAAAACGATCGGCACATCTCCATTGTTTTCTTCATTTAAAAAAAAGCAATAATGATCCCCACCGCCACTTTTGGCAAACGGAATAAATTTAAATTCCGGATTAATATTGCGATAATCTTCTGGATCGCGAAGTTCTTCAATTTCTTCTGCAACCGAATTTAAATTCAGTGATTCAAAATCGTACGAATGTAACAGCAAAGGCGGATTATCTTTTAAAGTAGGATAAACTTCTGTATACCAATTTGGACCATATTCTCCGACATCTAGCATGCCGTCAGCGTCTAATTGTTTGTATAAGAGAGGAAAATCAAATCCGTATTTTTTTTCGATTTCTTGTATTGTCATCTTTGGGGGAATATTCTATTAAAATCAGAATACTAAGATAACAATCTTTTTACTACATGAAAAATCTTGAGGCCAATTATTTCAAGGACTCCGCAATCATTAAGGCACATTTTTCGCCGTCAATTGCAGCAGAAATAATCCCGCCTGCATAACCAGCACCTTCTCCGCAAGGGTATAATCCTTTGATTTGCAAATGCTCTAAAGTCATAGGATCTCTTGGAATTCTAACTGGCGATGAGGTTCTACTTTCTGGCGCATGTAAAATGGCTTCATTGGTTAAATAACCACGCATTGATTTTCCAAAATCCTGAAATCCCTGACGCATGATCTGCGTTAAAAATCCTGGAAAAACCTGCCCTAATTCAACTGAAGTGGTACCAGGAACATAAGAAGTCTTCGGAATATCTGTAGAAATTTTACTTTTTGTAAAATCAATCATTCTTTGAGCAGGAACCTTTTGAGTCTCTCCCGCCAAATGCCAAGCTTTTTGTTCGATACTTTTTTGAAATTCCATTCCAGCCAAAGCTCCGAATTTTGCAAAAGGTTTAAAATCTTCTAATTTCAATTCAACAACAATTCCAGAGTTTGCTGTAGATTGATCACGTTTAGATGGCGACCATCCGTTTGTAACCACTTCACCCGGACTTGTAGCACAAGGCGCAATTACACCTCCAGGACACATACAAAACGAATACATGCCGCGCCCATTAACTTGTTTTACGATTGAATATGGCGCTGGAGGTAAATGTTCTCCACGATAATCACAACTGTATTGAATACTGTCGATTAATTCTTGTGAATGCTCCGCACGAACTCCCAAAGCAAAAGGTTTTGCTTCTATTAAAATTTTCTTTTTATCTAATAATTCAAAAATATCACGCGCCGAATGTCCTGTTGCCAAGATCAATTTATTGGCGTGAATTTTATCTCCATTTTGAGTTACGATTCCTTCAACTTCATTGTTCTTCACTAGAATATCGCTCACACGAGTTTCAAATAAAACCTTTCCACCAAATTCTCTGATTTTATCTCGGATATCTTCAATGATTTTTGGCAATTTATTAGTTCCGATATGCGGATGTGCTTCAACCAAAATATCTTCAGAAGCCCCAAAAGCAACCAGAAGTTCTAAGATTCTAGTGACATCGCCACGTTTTTTAGAACGCGTATAAAGTTTACCATCAGAATACGTTCCTGCTCCTCCTTCTCCGAAACAATAATTCGAATCTTCGTTTACGATATGTTCGCGATTTATAGCTTTTAAATCACGACGACGTCCACGAACATCTTTTCCACGTTCTAGAACAATTGGTTTTAAACCTAATTCAATTAATTGCAAAGCAGCAAAAAGTCCGGCTGGACCTGCGCCAACCACAATAACTTCTTGTGCATTGGAAACATCTTTATATATAGGAAGCTCCAATTTAGTTTCCTGAAAAGGTTCGCCTTTTAAATAAATAAGAACTTTCAAATTGATTTTAATCGCTTTTTGACGAGCATCAATAGAGCGTTTTAAAATTGAAATATGCTGAATTTCCTGAGCAGAAACTTTAATTTGCTTAGACAAATAATCTTTTAGCAATGATTCGTTTGCAGCAATTTCTGGCGTAACTTGAAGTAAAAGTTCTTTAGGCATTTTTTTGTGTTTATTCTATTAGCTTTTCTTTCTATGAAAAGAAGCTACAAAAGTACTATTTTGAAATGAGATTTTATATTTACTGTAAAATTTACGCGCAGATTCCTGCAAACTTAGAATTGATTTTTGATACTAAAATCCTTGTGTTTATTTTTCAGCCACAGATTATTTGGATTAAAATGATTTCTTTTAAAGCACTTAAAAACAATGCAGTGCATCTCTACAGCAAAACCTTAGAACCTTAGCAACTCAGAACCTTAGAACCTTTAAAAAAGACTTTGTACCTTTGTCACTCTGAACCTTTGCACCTTTAAAAAAAATGTCTAGAAAAATAAAATTGATTTGGGATTTCCGTGGACCTGCTTCTGCGAAAACAGCAGAACATCACGAAATTCATTTGAAAGAATATATTATTATTGAAAAGCTACCTTTAAATATTACTGGATTTTCAATTCTAAACGATATGCACGCCATAGCTTTTATGGTCGTAACCGACGAAAATATGATTCAAGTAAGAGATGCATTGAAACCGCATCGTGGAGAATTGTATGAAGCGTAAATAGTCACAGTTTTCGGTCACAGTTTACAGTCCCACAACTGAGACTGTAAACCGAGACTGTAAACTTTTTAGTTCGCTACTTCGCTAATAAACTTAATACGCATTAAACGTAATTCGTCAATATCGTAATCGCCATCAAATTCTTTTAAGGCGTCTTCGATTTTATCAGATTCTGATTCCATAAAGTAATCGTGGATTTCTTCTTGTTGCTCATCATCTAAAATATCATCCAGCCAGTATTTGATATTTAATTTGGTTCCAGAATATACGATTTGCTCCATTTCTTTAATTAGAGCATCCATAGTAAGACCTTTTGCAGAAGCAATGTCGTTTAACGACAATTTTCGGTCGATATTCTGAATGATATATAATTTATTTGCCGAATTTACTCCTGTTGATTTTACAACCAAATCGTCTGGACGAATAATATCGTTGTCTTCAACATAGCGAGCAATTAAAGCTACAAATTCACTTCCGTATTTTTTAGCTTTTCCTTCCCCTACACCGTGAATATTATACAATTCCTGTATTGTAATCGGATATTTCAAGGCCATATCTTCAAGTGAAGGATCCTGAAAAACCACAAATGGAGGAACGCCCAGTTTTTTAGCGACTTTTTTACGAAGTTCACGAAGCATGCCCGTTAAAACTTCATCTGCAGTTCCTGACGATTTTCCGCCAGTTACAATTGTTTCGTCATCAGCTTCAGTGTATTCATGATCTTCAGACATCATAAATGAAACTGGATTCTGGATAAAATCTAAACCTTCTTGCGTAATTTTAATCACTCCGTAGGTTTCAATATCTTTTGACAATAATCCAGTTACCAAAACTTGTCTTAATAATGCCATCCAATATTTTTCGTCATGGTCTGCTCCAGAACCAAAATAGGGCTGTGTATCTGTTTTATGTGCTTTAATAACCGCATTGATACGACCAATTAAAGTAAATACAATTTCTTTTGACTTATAAATATGTTTAGTATCACGAACAATTTCAAGCAATTTAACGACTTGCTCTTTGGCTTCTACTTTATGTTTCGGATTACGAACGTTATCATCCATATCGGCACCTTCACCTGTTTCGCTGTCAAATTCTTCTCCGAAATAATGAAGAAGGAACTTTCTTCGTGACATTGAAGTTTCGGCATAAGCCACAACTTCCTGCAGAAGCGCAAAACCAATTTCTTGTTCAGCAACTGGTTTCCCAGACATAAATTTCTCCAGCTTTTCTACATCTTTATAAGAGTAATAAGCCAAACAATGTCCTTCTCCCCCGTCACGTCCTGCACGACCGGTTTCCTGATAATAACTTTCTAGTGATTTTGGAATATCGTGGTGAATTACAAAACGAACGTCTGGCTTATCAATTCCCATTCCGAATGCGATTGTTGCTACAACTACATCTACATCTTCCATCAAAAACATATCTTGATGTTTGGCACGAGTTTTAGCATCTAAACCTGCATGGTAAGGAACTGCACTAATTCCGTTTACTTGTAAAACTTCGGCAATCGATTCTACTTTTTTACGGCTCAAACAGTAAATAATTCCAGATTTGCCTTTATGCTGTTTGATAAATCGAATAATATCCGATTCAATATTTTTAGTTTTGGTACGAACTTCATAATACAAGTTCGGTCTATTGAATGATGCTTTAAAAGTATTCGCATCAGACATATCAAGGTTTTTCAGAATATCTTCCTGAACTTTTGGTGTTGCAGTTGCGGTAAGCCCGATAATTGGCACTTTACCCAATTGCTTTATAATATGTCTAAGGTTTCTATATTCTGGCCTAAAGTCATGTCCCCATTCAGAAATACAATGCGCTTCATCAATAGCGACAAAAGAAAGTGGCACGCTTTGCAGAAAAGCAACATATTCTTCTTTCGTAAGAGATTCAGGTGCAACGTACAAAAGCTTGGTCAATCCTGATGTAATATCTTTTTTAACCTGGGCAATTTCTGTTTTGGTAAGAGAAGAGTTTAATACATGTGCAATTCCATTTTCAGAAGAAAGACTTCGAATTGCATCAACTTGATTTTTCATCAAAGCAATCAAAGGAGAAACAACAATTGCTGTTCCTTCCTGAATTAAAGCAGGCAATTGATAACAAAGAGACTTTCCACCGCCTGTCGGCATAATTACAAAAGTATTCTTTCCGCTTAAAATACTCGTAATGACTTGCTCCTGCAAGCCTTTAAATTGGCTAAAGCCGAAATACTTCTTTAATTCTTTATGTATTTCAATTTCGTTTGAATTCATTCTCTATATTAATGGTATTTTGTATAAATTTGCAACACATAAAGATACAACTTTCTTTTTTACATACAAATTTTAAATATTCTGATTTGATCTCAAAAGAAAATATATTGGCAATTGCCAAAAAAACAATTCTCTCTGAAAGTGAAGCAATTACAAAACTAATTGATTTTTTGGATGAAAATTTCTACGAAGCAGTTCAGCATATCTACGAATCTAAAGGACGTTTAATCGTTACTGGAATTGGAAAAAGCGCCATTATTGCACAAAAAATGGTCGCCACTTTTAACTCAACAGGAACTCCTTCTATGTTTTTACATGCAGCAGAAGCAATTCATGGTGATTTAGGAATGATTCAAAGCGACGACGTTATTATATGTATTTCCAAAAGCGGTAACAGTCCAGAAATTAAAGTTCTGGTTCCACTATTAAAACGTTTCGGAAATACTCTGATTGGAATGACCGGAAACATCACTTCCTTTTTAGCAAAAGGTTCTGATTACGTTTTAAATACTACTGTTGATATGGAAGCTTGCCCTATCAATTTAGCCCCAACAAACAGCACTACTGCGCAATTGGTTATGGGAGACGCAATGGCAGTTTGCTTAATGGAAATGCGTGATTTTAAACCCGAAGATTTTGCTATTTATCACCCTGGAGGAGCTTTAGGCAAAAAACTTTTACTTCGCGTAAAAGATATGATCGAGCACTCATTAAAACCAGCTGTTACCCCAGAAACCTCAATCAAAAAAGCAATTTTTGAAATTTCTGAAAAAAGATTAGGTGTGACTGCAGTGCTTGAAGACAATAAAATTATCGGAATTATTACGGATGGAGACATCCGAAGAATGCTAAACGACGTAGATACTATTGCGGACTTAACTGCAAGGGATATTATGTCTAAAAATCCTAAAATGGTTTCTTCAGAAACTATGGCGGTTGATGCATTGAATATTTTAGAAGATTTCTCTATTACGCAATTAATCGTTGCTGATAATGGAGAATATAAAGGAGTTTTACATTTACATGACATTTTAAAAGAAGGAATCGTATAATGGCAAAGAAAAACCTTGGCGAGATGTCATTTTTGGATCATCTTGAAGAACTAAGATGGTTATTAGTTAGAAGTACAATTGCAACATGCATCATGGCATTTGTTACTTATTTTATTAGTGATTATTTATTTGATCAAATTATTTTAGGTCCAATTCGACCAACATTCTTTACGTATGTTTGGTTTTGCGACTTATCACATGCATTAGGATTTGCAGACAGCATTTGTATCACCGAACTGAATTTCATTATCCAAAATACCGAAATGGAAGGTCAGGTCAATATTTTTGTTTGGATGTGTCTTTTAGCAGGTTTCATTCTAAGTTTCCCTTATATTTTATGGGAAATATGGAAATTTATTAGTCCAGCTCTTTATGAGAAAGAAAGAAAAAATGCAAAATTATTCATTTTCGTTTCTTCCCTGCTTTTCTTTTTAGGAGTATTGTTTGGATATTTTGTAGTCATTCCGATGTCGGTAAATTTCGTTGCCACTTTCTCTGTGAGTGATGTCGTAAAAAACCAGTTCACACTGGAATCCTATATGGGAATGGTAAAAACAAGTATCTTAGGTAGTGCTATCTTTTTTGAACTCCCAATCGCTATTTATTTCTTAACGAAACTAGGATTGGTTACTCCAGAATTCTTAAGAAAATACTGGAAATATGCTGTTGTACTAATTCTGGTTATCGCAGCTATTGTAACACCTCCAGATGTAGTAAGTCAAACCATCGTAGCAATACCAATGTTGATTATTTACGAAGTAAGTATTTTGATTTCAAAAGTTGTTTATAGAAATAAATTAAAAGAAAATGTCTGATATCGTTCAAGAATTTAATGACTATCGTTCTAAAATGAACGAAAAATTGCTTGCTGACAATAATAAAATTGTAAAGCGAATTTTTAATCTCGACACCAATGCTTACGCTGAAGGCGCTCTTGATGTAAAAACAAAAGAACTTTTAGGTCTAGTTGCATCAGCTGTTTTAAGATGTGACGACTGTGTAAAATACCATTTAGAAACCAGTTATAAAGAAGGCGTTTCTAAAGAAGAAATGATGGAAGCTATGGGAATTGCAACCCTTGTTGGAGGAACAATCGTTGTTCCTCATTTAAGGAGAGCTTATGAATTCTGGGAAGCACTTGAAGAAGCAGGGAAATAAATAATTGTTAATACGTTTAACTGTTGAATCGTTTATTTGTTAATTTGCAACGAATAAACGATTTATCGATTAAACGATTAAACTTAAAAAATGAAATTAAGAGCCGATAATTTAATCAAAACCTATAAAGGACGTAGTGTTGTAAAAGGAATTTCTGTTGAGGTAAATCAAGGGGAAATCGTGGGACTTTTAGGTCCAAATGGAGCTGGAAAAACAACTTCTTTTTATATGATCGTAGGATTGGTAAAACCAAATCAAGGAAATATTTACCTTGACGATTTAAACATTACCGATTACCCTATGTACAAACGTGCACAACAAGGAATTGGTTATTTGGCACAAGAAGCTTCTGTTTTTAGAAAATTAAGTATTGAAGACAATATTCTAAGTGTTCTACAATTGACTAAACTTTCTAAAGAAGCTCAAATTGCTAAAATGGAAAGCTTAATCGAAGAATTCAGTTTAGAGCACATTCGTACCAACCGAGGCGATTTACTTTCTGGAGGTGAGCGTCGTCGTACCGAAATTGCACGTGCACTGGCAACCGATCCGAAGTTTATTTTATTAGATGAGCCTTTCGCGGGAGTTGACCCTGTTGCAGTTGAGGATATCCAAAGAATTGTAGCGCAATTAAAAAACAAAAACATCGGAATCTTAATTACTGATCACAACGTTCAGGAAACATTAGCCATTACCGATAAAACTTATTTAATGTTCGAAGGAGGAATTCTTAAAGCTGGAGTTCCAGAAGAATTGGTAGAAGATGAAATGGTTCGTCGTGTTTACCTTGGACAAAACTTTGAGCTTCGTAAAAAGAAGTTGGAATTTTAAAGTATTCAGTCGCAGTTTTCAGTATCAGTGAACACTGAAAACCGAGACTGCGACTGAAAACTCTATTCCACTGTAATAAAATGCAATTGCTCTAAATCACCATTGTAAATATTCACATCGACACGATGTTTGATTCCTGGTAGAGAAGCTTTTTCTGTAAACTGCCAGAACAGCCAGTCATCTTCAATTTTTTCTCTGTAAAAATTATAATTGGCAATCCAGAAAAGATATTCACTAAATTCTTCCTTCAAAAAATCAGAATAATATCTTTCTCCCGAATAAATTATCGGACGCACTTGATAATGTTTCTCTACTTTATTTAACCAACGCTTCAAACCTTTTTTCAAACTGTCTAAAGGCTGATTTTTGGGCAATTTTTCGATATCTAAAACTGGCGGAAGATCTCCTTTCTGCAATTTTACTGTTTTAATAAAAAGATCAGCCTGTTCTATAGAATTTTCGTTTGGACGATAATAATGATAAGCACCACGCATGATTTTATTTTCTTTTGCGCCTGACCAATTTCTTTTAAATTGCCTGTCAACATAATTATTTCCTGCCGTTGCTCTTATAAAAACAAATTGTACAGGATATTTTTCATCTAAAATTTCGACTTCTTCCCAATCTACTTTTCCTTGAAATTCAGACACATCAAATCCAACAACTTTTCCTTTGTGATTTTCAAGAACACGAATATTTCTCACATCCGAAAGATGCCTGTCTACCTCATCTTCATCTAAAACTTTTTCTGATTTAAATCCTAAATAATAGGCCAATCCTTTTCTATAATGATAAACCGTACCAATAAACAAAAGGACAAAGAAAATTAATAAAAGGCCCCGAAAAAGTTTAGCAAGAAAAGATCTTCCTTGCGGTTTTCTAGAATATGTTTTACGATAAGTTGTTTTTCTTGCCATTAAACAGAATTACTTTTTCAGAAACAGATTATTGATAATAGACAACAATACATAAAAAGCAATAATCAATGGAATCGCGATGTAATGAAGCAATAGAACCATTACTATTGAAATTACTAAAAACACGATTTGAAGTGCATTTTCTTTCAAGTTAAACTTTTTTACTTTTAAAGAAAACAACGGAATCTCGGCATTTAAAATATAAGCGCTGCATAATGTTATCACCAATAAAACCCATTGATTGGTTAAGATTTCCAGAATCATTAAAGAATCTGAAAATGAAATTACCAAAGGAAGACTTAAAATAAACAATGCGTTGGCTGGCGTTGGCAAACCAATAAAAGAATCGGTCTGTCGTGTATCAATATTGAAATTCGCTAAACGATAACAAGATCCCAAAGTAATAATAAATCCTAAAAAAGGAATTGCGGGATTTGTACCAAACTCATGTCCGCTGTTTGTAAACATACTGTACATTACATAACCCGGCGTCACACCACTGGTCACCATATCTGCCAAAGAATCTAACTGTAAACCAAGCGGACTTGAAACTTTAAATAATCTAGCAAAAAAACCATCAAAGAAATCAAAAAAGATTCCTAAACAAACCATATAAAAAGCCATTAAATAATCGCCTTTAGAAACAAAAACAATTGCGACGCAACCGCAGAAAAGATTGATTAATGTGATAAGATTTGGAATGTGCTTTTTGATATTCATAGTTTGAAATTTTGATACTGGCAGAGAACAAATTTAGCATAATAACTCGATGCAAAAAGAGTTTTTCTAATAGTTTTTTATTTCTCCGCCCGACTTTCAGAATATTTAAAGAAACGAACTTAATAGATGATTAAAATATTCTATTTTTGATAAAAATTTAAAACCTCTATAGGTCGGTAAAAAAAGAACTTTTGAAAAAATATTTAGCATTTCTTTTCTTTGGGAGTTTTACTTCACAATACGCACAAACCATTCGAAAATATTCGAATGAGTTTATGAATATTGGTGTCGATGCTGCAGCTTTGGGAATGTCAAGTGCCGTAACTGCTTCTACCAATGATGTGAATGCCGTTTATTGGAATCCAGCGGGTTTAACTCATCTTGAAGACCATCAAATTGCGTTAATGCATGCCAGTTATTTTGCCAACATCGCGCAGTACGACTACATTGGTTATGCAAGTCCGATTGATGACAGAAGCGCCTGGGGAATTTCGATGATTCGTTTTGGAGTAGATGACATTATGGATACTACTCAATTAATCGACAATCAAGGAAATATAGATTATAATCGAATCCGTTTGTTTTCTACTGCCGATTATGGTTTTACATTTTCTTATGCGAGAAAACTTCCTGTTGATGGGTTTCAATATGGTGTAAATGCTAAAGTGATTCGAAGAGTTATTGGAAAATTTGCCAATTCTTGGGGATTTGGATTTGACATTGGACTTCAATTTGAAAGAAACGACTGGAAATTCGGTTTGATGCTTCGCGACATTACCACGACTTACAATGTTTGGAATATTGACGAAGAAGAATATGCTAAAATCGCGAATGCAATTCCAGGTGAAAACAATGAATTACCAGAAAGTACCGAAATTACTTTACCAAAAGCACAATTAGGAGTTTCAAAAAGATTTGATTTTCATAATGAATGCAGCTTGGTAACTTCTGCAAATTTAAATATGAGGTTTGAGCAAACAAATGATATCATTTCATCAAAAGTAGTAAGTATAGACCCAGCTCTAGGGTTTGAGTTTGGTTATACCGATTTAGTTTTTGTGCGAGCCGGTGCAGGAAATTTTCAAAATGTGACACAATTAGACAATACAGAAAAAGTAAATTTCCAGCCTAATATTGGCCTTGGATTTCGATATAAAGGAATTCAGATCGACTATGCTTTAACTGATTTAGGAAATCAAAGTACGGCTCTATATTCTAATATTTTTTCGTTGAAAGTTGATTTAGGTATCTTCAGATAATTATAAAACCATAAAATATTTTAAAAAATCATGAAAACTGTTCTGTTCAAAAAAACACTTTTTATTTTATTATTCTTATCCAGTTTTATCGGTTTTAGCCAAAGCATACCTTTGACAAAAGATGCCAAAATAAGCGTTTTGACTTGCGGACTTGGAAACGAAACTTATTCTTATTTTGGACATACCGGAATTAGAGTTTCAGACCCAGGAAACAACTTTGATGTGGTTTATAATTATGGAACTTTTGATTTTAGAACTCCAAATTTTGTAATGAAATTTGCCAAAGGAGATTTACAATATTTCGCTACAGTACATTCTTATGCTGATTTTTTTAATGAATATACTTATGAAAAAAGGAGTATTTTCGAGCAGGAATTATTAATTTCATTAGAAGACAAACAGAAACTTTTTAATAAACTAAATGCAGTTTTAGATTCTGAGGAAAGGTATTACACTTATAAATTTATTGATAAAAATTGTACTTCAATGGTTGTTGATGTAATCAACAATACTCTGAATACCAATGTGATTGTCAAAAAAGAAGATACAGACAAAACCTACCGTTCTATCCTTTTCCCTTATTTTAACGGACATTTTTACGATCAATTAGGCACTAGTATTATTTTTGGAACAAAAGTCGATCAAATGGGAACCAGAATTTTTCTTCCATTTGAATTAAAAAATAGTTTAGAAAAAACTAAATTTCATAATCAGCCTTTTGTTGGCAAGACTAAAACATTGTTAGAATTTACAAAAGAAACTCCAAAATCATGGTGGAATAATATTTATACTTATCTATTTATTTTGCTTTTTGTAGTATTTGCTAGAAACAAAACAGTTGATAAAATCTACTTTTTGATCTTATCTTTAATTGGGATATTCTTTGTCATTATGGGATTTTATTCTTTTCACCAAGAACTGGCGATGAATTACAACGTACTACTTTTTAGTCCGCTTTTATTGGTTATGATTTTGTTTTCAGTATTCAAAAACAAATTATGGACATATCGTTTTGCTTTGATCAATTTTGTGCTTTTAGTTATGTACTTTTTATTTCTAATAAACAAAGCGCACTTCTTTATCACTTTACCTTTGATTATTACAAGTGGTGTAGTTTTAGTGAGAACTGGAATCCGTAACAAAAAACCAATTCCAATTATCATTTAATTTTATTGCCCGCGGTAAAACAAAACTGTTGTAATGGTTTTAAAAGTAATACTCAGATCCAGAAAAACACTTCTGTGCTTGATGTAATACAAATCATATTGAAGTTTGATCAAACTTTCGTCTATTGATTCTCCATAAGAATAATTTACCTGAGCCCAGCCTGTAAGTCCAGGCTTAACGACATGACGTGTCTCATAAAAAGGCATAACAGCGGCAATTTCTTCAACAAAAAATGGTCTTTCGGGTCTTGGACCAATTACTGCCATATCTCCTTTTAAAACATTTATAAACTGAGGAAGTTCGTCTATTCTTGATTTTCTCATGAATTTACCAAAAGGCGTAACTCTTTTATCATCGTGAGCTGCAAAAACTGCTCCATGGGTTTCTGAGTTTTCTGTCATGGTTCTGAATTTGTAAATCTTAAAAACAACTCCATTTTTACCTACTCTTTCCTGAGTATAAAAAAGACTCCCTTTATTTGCGAATGAATTACAAACCCAAATTATCGGAATAAAAACACCACAGAACAAAAGTCCGACGAAAGAAAAGAAAAATTCCATCAAGCGAATTAACAGTAAATACAATCTATTATTATTACTTCGGCTAAATGGAAAAAATCGATAGAAATCCCTACCCATGTAATGCACTGGAATTCGCTGTGTCTTGCTTTCGTAAACTTGAGTATATTCGCGAATTACATTCCCGTTTTCTAATAAATGAAGTAGCTGTTGATATAAATCTGCTGTAATACCATCTGTTTTTTGCGATGCTATAATAATCTCCGAAACATTGTTTTTGGTAACAAATAATTCCAAATCTTTCTTTTTTACTTCTCTTACATAATGAAAATTAAAATCTTCTACTGAATCGGTATCTGAATTTACAAAACCAATTATTTTATAATGTGGATCGACATTCTCGAGTCCCATAACCAATTCTTCTACTTCGTTCTGGTCGCAGATCAAAACTACATTCTGTGAAAAACGATTAGAAGCCAGGAAAAAAACATAAAAAAATCGCCAAAGCAATAATGAACTTAAAACAGCAAAATAAAAAATTATAATAATCAATCGCTGTTTTGGAAGTTCAGGCGACAAAACGGGCGTAAATAAATATACTATAACAGCGGAAATTGAAGTTAAAACAACACTCCGTAAAATTTGAAACTGATTACTGGCAGTCTGTAAATCGTACATTTCGAAAATTGTTCCAAACAGAAAGATATAACCAATTAATAAAAATGATTTTAAATACTTTCCATCTTCTAAAACGTAGTAATTATAATCGAAAAAGAGGCTCAGTAAAATAAGTGCAGTAAATACAAATACTCCATCAAAAAGAGAAAGCAAGACTTTTCTTTCTGAAATTTCGAAATGCATTTTTCTTTTTAAAAACATTGTTACAGTTTGTTAGGGGCTTAAACTTGAGGCAAATGTATTATAAAAAATGAATTTAGCTAGTAAGGTCTTCGGTTTTTTCTGGAACTTTAATTTGAATAGAAAGAAGACAAAGTGCATAGACAAAAGCTGGCGCTGCAATCCTTAGTGCAGCATGATTTATGGTTAGAAGCCAAAAGAAGAAAAATGAAAAAAAATAGAGATGCTGCTTATTGTTTATGTAAACAATAAAAGGCGTTAAAATTAGAATCAAAAAGCCAAATACTCCAAAAACACCATGTTCACTAAACAAACGAGAAATCTCACTATGAGCAGCTACAGCCTGTCCCAAAGATTCTTTTCTGCTTTCTTTTCCCATTCCTACTCCGATTCCTAAAATAGGATTATCTAAAAACAATTTCAAGTCTGTATCAATAATGACCTCTCTTCCTCCTAATCGATCTACTTTTTCCCTGCCACGAGCATCGCGATTAGAATATCTCTTTTCAATAAGTCCTCGAGTCTGTAAAGAAGTGTATGAAAATATTCCAATTCCAAGAATTCCTGCTGATAAAAAAACTAAGGCGATTTTCATTCTTCCTCTACCATTTGAAAAAAAATAAAGTACAAATAATAAGAAAATAATCATTGCAACTCCTGTTATTACACCACCACGAGAAAATGTAGCAACTGCTCTGTAACTGATAAATATTAGCAAAATACTATTTAAAATTATTTCACCTTTTGATTTAGAAAAAAGAACCAATTGCGAAAAAAAAACGAACATTCCCAATCCTAAAATTGTTGACACTTGATTAGGACCAAATCCTCCCGATGTGTGAAAATTAGACTGAGTTCCTGTAACTACATCTTTTATGCTCGGATTGTATAAAAACATATAAGTAACTGTTGAAATAACGGGAAGCGCGATTGTTATTAAAACATTTTGCAATTCCGAAAACAATAGTCTTTTTTTATACATATACATAGAAGCAATACCCAAACAAAGTGACCCTGATAAGTTAAAAAACACCGCTTTTTTTACATCAAAATTTAAATCATCAACAGAAGAGGCAACTAAAATCCCGGGAATTAATAGGAACAAAAAAACAACATACAAAAATGATTTTATCGAAAAGTTGTTATAGAACATTCCGACTAGCATAAAAATTATGACAAGAAATTTTACGTATTCATTATTAAAATTTCCTTCTGTCATACGAAGAAAAACCTCAACACCCACAAGATATGCTGCAACAAACATCACCTCGTTATTTTTATTCTTATTTCGAATAACAACTGAAAGTCCTACAACAGGTATTAATAGTGCATAAATCTTAGATAAAAATGGAGCAATAAAAATAACCACCCCTATTACGGCATGAATCAAAATAAGAAACGTGTAGGAAAGTGATTTATTTGTCATTTTTTATTTTCTATATGCTTTGATTAGTTTTTCAATTACTATTTCTTCTGAGTAATTTTTTTCAACATTTTCTCTAAAATTCACTGCAAGCCTATTTCTAAACAGTTCATTTTCTATAATTTCAGTTAATTTCTTTTTTATTTCTAATTCATTTAATGGATCGAACAATAGCCCACTAACTTCCTCCTCTATAATTTCTGAACAATAGCCCACATTTGTCGAAACAACTGGTAAACCTGCTAAACCATATTCTAACAGAGTTACGGGAAACCCTTCGTCTGTAGAAGCCAAAACTCCTACCGAAGCTTGCGACAATATAAATTGAATATCATTTCTATTTCCATACAAATGTATGTGATTTTCTAAAGAATTTGTTTCTATAAAATCTTTCAAAGCTTGAGAATAGCCGTCTTTGTAATCTTTTCCTATTAAATGCAAAGTCCAGTCTAATTCTTTTAATTTCAAATCATCAAATGCTTTTAGAATAGCTATATGATTTTTAGGATTCTTCAAATTAGCCAAAAAAACAATACGTTTATTTTTAGTTCCTCTTAAATTTGTTTGCTGAGATTCGTCTTTAATAGATGCAAAATTAGGAATGAAAACGACTTTTTTACACAACATATTCTTTAGACTCCATTCTTTTAATTGTAAATTAACTACAAAAATGGAAGAAAAAAAGAATGAACAAAACACCAAAACCTGATTATTTTTTCTTGACTCTTTCGATCTCATACCATAGTGATCATGCCAAATGATTTTAATCTTTGGTAAAATCAATTTTGTTAAAACTGCAGTAAAAAAAGAAGTTCCATGGGCATGAACAATCTTAATTTGATTTTTTACTATAAATTTTCGTAATCTAAAAACAGCTCCAAAATCAATTGCCTTTTTTTTATTTAAGAACAAATATGAAACATCTTTATTTAATTGATTGAACAACTGACCTTCTTTTCTTGTTGCTATTAAGCCCGAAAATTCGATCTTATCAGTTAAAGCATTTGCATAACTAACTGCTATTCTTTCAGCTCCACCAGCCTCTAAAGAATCTATTAATTGAAGGACTCTCATTTTGCAAGAAGATTTTCAATTTCACTTTCAAATTTGTCAATTGTAAAATTACGTGACCATTTTAAAGCTTTTTCACTCATTTCCTTAAACAAATTTTCATCAGAAAGAATATCTTTAATTTGGGCTAAGTCTTCTTCTAACTTCATTTCTAACAAAACACCTCTTTTTCCGTAGTCAAGCATAAAAGGAAGACAAGAAATATTTGTTGCTATTGGCAAACATCCCCAAAACATTCCTTCTGCAATAGCTTTGGGCCAGCCTTCACTTTTTGATGGTAAAATGACAAAATGACTTTTTTTATAAAATTGTTTTACTGTTTCTTTACTTTGATTTCCGTGTAAATAAACAAAACTTTCTAATTGATTGTTTTTAATGTAAAACTCCAAATTTTCTCTTTCAATTCCCTCTCCAAAAATATGAAGCACTGCTTTTCTGTCGTTTTTTATTAATTGCTCAACAAGTTTGACCGCGTATAATGGATTTTTCCCTAGAACCAAACTTCCAACAAAAACGAAAATAACTTCCTGATTTATACTGTTTTTGGGAACACTTTCTTTTTCATACTCCCAATAAGTCGCAGTAAAAAATGGTTTAATGTTTTTAGACTGATTTTTCCATTCCCCGTAAACCAACACTTGCATATTTCGAGTTAAAAAAGTATTATTTAAAATCCATTTTTGTAAACGATATGTTGCAGGTTGTTCGCTTTTTGGATCCCAATTTCCAGCATACTTTGCTGTTTTTCTTTTAGAAGGAAAAAATATCTGAACTACACATCCTAACAATCCCATATTTCCTGGACATCTTAAATGAATGTGATCTGCTTTTTTCATCGCCCAAAATATGCTCCAAACAATAACTGGAATTTTAAAAACAGAAGTCAAACTGTTTTTAAAACTTGTCAGGCTAAAATCTGGCACATGCGAAAATTCAATATTTGTATGCTCGTAAGGCATATCTATTACTGATATTTCTCTTTTTACTAATGGTGCTACTACTCTTAATTGATTTACATTTTTCAACCAAATATTCATTTCGCGAACATATGGAGCATAACCAAAATACTGGCTATCATCTTTAATATGAACAACATGTGTAATAACAGCGAATTTCATTATCCTTTTATTATTTTACTATAGATAATACTCTTTTAATGTAATTTTTGGGATGTAAATTTAAATCACTCCAAATTAAATTATTATGTCCCATTTCAAGGTATTTTTTTCCACTAAGCAAGTTTTCAATTTTGTCTGGCAATTCTTGATATGCATTTCTTCCAGTCAATTTTTCATAATTCACATGTTCATTAAAATTTTCAATAACAACATTCAAAGGAGTTGATATAACTGATTTTCCAAACAATAAGTATTCTCCAATTTTCCATCCTGGAGTATCTTTTAATCCGTCATCTGCAATACCAATATCCGCCTTTAGCAATGAATGAAAGTATTCTTTTTTTGAAGTTTTTTTTGAATCCAACAACAAATCTGGAGCAACTTTTTGTGACAAGGAATCTGAAAATAGTCCTACAGAAGAGTTTTTAAAATTACTTTTTATAATTCGACAAGCCTCAATACGAAATTCATTTTGAACCTGTCTTCTCTGTTTTTCTCCAAGGTCCATATGATTATCTGGATTCCATAATCTTGTGTGAAAAATTATCTTTCCATTATTATCGCTTACTTTTTTTGGAAAATATCTTATAT
>NZ_DASWYK010000230.1:0-9933 GCF_036405015.1 Flavobacterium sp.
TATTTCTTAAATCGGTATTGAAGAAATCGCAATACATTTGACCAAAAGTAGTTCTGTCCGATTTTACACTCCAATCTACAACCATATCCAGTTTAGACTGATTTTGCAAAAGCCTTGGCATTGTTTGTTTTTGCATATTTAAAAACTGATCATTCGTCATTCCCGTCATTTGATTCACTGTCGTTGAGCAATCGTTATTTTCTTTTGACTTAAAAGAAGGATCTGTAATAGCAGCCAAACACGGAAGCGCATCAACAATTACAATTTTACTAATCAAATCCGGATAATCGGATGCAATAGCCAATGCTAGTCCGCCGCCCATACTGTGGCCAATTAAAATAGGTTTTTCAATGTTATTATCTTGAATATAATTGGCAATTCCAGTTTTCCAATTTTCAAATGAAGCATTGGGCTGCGCTTTTCTTCCTGCAAAACCTGCCATTGTAAGTGTATAACAAGTAAATTTATTTTCGAATGTTGCTCTGGTTTCATTCCAAACATCTCCAGACGAGGCGAAACCAGGAATGAATATAATAGATTGATCGCCACTTCCTGTTTTTAAAACTTCAAACGGAAATTGTTTGGTTTGTCCGAAAACATTTAAGCATAAAGCCGAGAATAAAAATGCAATAATTAAGATGATATATTTTTTCATTTTTAATAGTTTTAAGTTGTTAATTAAATCGGATCCATGCTTTTGATACGACAACTATTAAAATGTTACAACGGTTTTTAAATTTTCAACAAAAAAAATCCAAATTCCAATGTTTGCGGGGGAAATTCCAATATTAAAATTCCAAATTCCAAACCTATTCGGGTAATTTTCCGCCACGAATTCACGAATTTTTTTGCAATTAATTCGTGAATTCGTGGCGGAAAAAAAATAAAAAATCCCAAACTCCAACAAAATTGGAATTTGGGATTTCTAATATTTGGAATTTAAAGATTATTAACCAACAAGGTTAATTATTTTTCCAGGAACAATAATCACCTTATTTGGTGTTCTACCATCTAATTGTTTTTGTGTTCTTTCGTCTTTCATTACGATTTCTTCGATTTGTTCTTTGGTTAAATCCAAAGGCAATTCGATTGTGAAACGCATTTTTCCGTTGAAAGAAACTGGATATTCTTTATTCGTTTCGACTAAATGTTTTTCCTCAAAAATTGGGAACGCAACATCAGAAATTGAAGTTGTGTGTCCTAATTGTGCCCATAATTCTTCAGCAATGTGCGGAGCGTAAGGCGAAACTAAAATTGCCAATGGCTCCAAAATCGCTCTTGAATGACAGTTTTGAGAAGACAATTCATTAACACAAATCATAAACTGAGAAACCGAAGTATTGAAAGAGAAATTCTCGATATCTTCTGCTACTTTTTTGATTGTTTTGTGTAATGATTTCAAGTTGTCTTTTGTTGGTTCGTCGTTGTTTACGATTAAACCATTGTCATCAAAATACAATCTCCATAATTTTTTAAGGAAACCAAAAACTCCTGAAATACCAGCCGTATTCCAAGGTTTAGCTTGCTCTAATGGACCTAAGAACATTTCGTACAGACGTAATGTATCAGCTCCATATTCAGCACAAATATCATCTGGCGTTACCACATTATAATATGATTTCGACATTTTCTCAACCTCACGGCCTACAATGTATTTTCCGTTTTCATCAAAAATAAATTCGGCTGTATTGAAATCTTCTCTCCAAGTTTTGAACTTTTCGATATTTAATTCATCAGAAGAATTAACGAAATTAACATCAACACGAATTGGCTGTACTTTTTGATCACCAATTTTATTTTTAGACACAAAAGTATTTGTTCCTTCTAATCTGTAAACATAAGCCGTTGTCCCCAAAATCATTCCCTGATTGATCAGTTTTTTGAATGGTTCTTCAGTTGGAGCAAAACCTTTGTCTTTTAAGAATTTGTTCCAGAAACGAGAATATAACAAGTGACCTGTTGCGTGCTCGCTTCCTCCAATATATAAATCTACACTTTCCCAATATTTCAAAGCCTCTTTAGACGCAATTTCATTTTCATTGTGTGCGTCCATATAGCGCATCCAATACCATGAACTTCCCGCCCAACCTGGCATTGTATTTAATTCTAAAGGAAAAATCGAAACATTGTCAACTAAATCTGTATTCACAACTTTGTTTTGGTTGGTATCCCAAGCCCAAACTGCGGCGTTTCCTAATGGTGGCAATCCGTCTTCAGTTGGTAAATATTTCTCCACTTCTGGCAAAATAATTGGCAAATGTTGCGTATCAATCATTTTTGGAAGCCCATTCACATAATAAACTGGGAATGGCTCACCCCAATAACGCTGACGAGAGAAAACAGCATCACGCAAACGGTAATTGGTTTTTCCAGTTCCCTGGCCAATTTCTTCCAATTTTTCGATTGCTTTTTTAGTTCCCTCTTTATAATTTAATCCGTTTAAGAAATCAGAATTTGCGATTTCAACGTTGTCTTTAGATCCGTAAGCAGCTTCAGAAATATCAACATTTGCAAAAATGTTTTTAATTTCCTGCATTCCGTTTTGACCTTTAAAGAAATTAGCAAAAGCATAATCTCTTTCGTCACCGCAAGGAACCGCCATAACCGCTCCTGTTCCGTAACCAGCCAAAACATAATCTCCAATCCAAACCGGAATTGGTTCTTTTGTAAATGGATGTTCTGCATAAGCTCCTGTAAATACACCAGAAATAGTTTTTACATCGGCCATACGCTCACGCTCAGAACGTTTAGACGTTTTTTCGATATAAGCTTCAACTTCTGCTTTTTGCTCTGGAGTTGTAATTTTAGCAACCAAATCGTGTTCTGGCGCTAAAGTCATAAATGTTACTCCGAAGATTGTATCAGGACGAGTTGTGAAAACGTCAATTACTTCATCGTGATTTTTCACTTTAAAAGTAACCATCGCACCAACCGATTTTCCGATCCAGTTTCTTTGCGATTCTTTGATTGATTCACTCCAATCAATATCATTTAAACCATCAAGCAAACGCTCTGCATAAGCAGAAATTCGCATGCTCCATTGTGTCATTTTTTTACGAATAACAGGAAATCCTCCTCTTTCAGAAACTCCGTTTACGATTTCGTCATTTGCCAAAACCGTTCCTAAACCAGGACACCAGTTTACTTCTGTTTCTGCTAAATACGTTAATCTGTATTGTAACAAGATTTGTTCTTTGCGATCTTCAGAATAAGAATTCCATTCGTCTGCAGTGAAAATTTGTACATTATCATCGCATACAGCTTCAACCAATGCATTTCCACTTTCTTCAAAAACAACTACAAGCTCTGAAATACCAAATGCTTTTCCTTGTTTTTTACAATACCAAGAATTGAATAATTGAATAAAAATCCATTGTGTATGTTTGTAATAATCAGGATTTGACGTACGCACTTCACGCGCCCAATCAAATGAGAATCCGATTTTATCTAATTGTTTTCTGTATCCTGCAATTTGCTTTCCTTCTTTATCTACTCCACCGTCAATATTTACGCGAGTTGTATCTTCTGGACGTTGTCCTGTCTGAATTGCATATTGCTCTGCTGGCAATCCGAAACTATCGTATCCCATTGGGTGCAAAACATTGAATCCTTGATGTCTTTTGAAACGAGAATAAACATCTGATGCTATATAACCCAGCGGATGCCCAACGTGTAATCCTGCTCCTGACGGATAAGGAAACATATCGAGAACATAATGCTTCGGTTTTTCAGAATTGTTTTTTGCTGCAAAAGTTTGATTTTCTGCCCAATATTTTTGCCATTTGGCTTCAATTTCGTTTGGATTGTATTTCATTTTTTAAGGTTCAAAGTTGCAAAGCGACAAAGGCTCTAAGGTTTTCTCACTTTGTGAATTATGCCGCAAATTTACATTTATTGCGCATTGTACCAAAGCTATTTCATTGACAAACAAATAAATTTACTTTTTACTTATTCTGCATTAAGTAAAAATACGTATCATTGTAAATAAAAAATACTTATTTACATTGAAAATCGATGGCAGAAAATAAGAAATATAAAATTGAAGTCCGTATCTGGATTGAAGAAACCGAAGGCGCTTTTCTTGGAATTGGAAAAATCTGGCTTCTAGAGAACATCCGAAAAACGGGATCAATTACCAATGCTGCCAAAGAAATGAAAATGGCGTATCGTCAGGCGTGGCAGTTGGTTGAAGAAATGAATCAGCGTGCCGAATCTCCTTTGGTCGAAAAACTTCTGGGCGGAAAAGGCGGCGGCGGCGCACGTTTAACAGAAGCTGGCGAAAAAGCTATTACCGTTTTTTATGAAATCGAAAAACGAATTAAAGAATTTGCTCAAAAAGAAACTGAAAAACTAAAATTTTAAAATTTAACCGCAAAAAATTTTAACCGCAAAGTTCGCAAAGAATTACGCAAAGAAACGCAAAGCTTTATCTACACTCAGCTTTGCGAACTTAATATTTAGATCTTGCCTACGTTCCGTAGAAAGAAACTTAGCGCGCTTTGCGTTAAAAAAAAATAAAAATTTAACCGCAAAGTTCGCAAAGATTCACGCAAAGTTTTTATTGTTTAAATTCGAGCAAATCTTTACCCTCACTCAGCTTTGCGATAAAAATTCGCTATGCTATATTTACACTAAGTTTTACACACTTTGCGTTAATAACGCTAAAGCATTAAAAAATCTTTGCGTACTTTGCGGTTAAATCAACTTTTTATTTGTTATCTAATTGTACATTTATACTATAAAAGTTCGTTAATAACTTTAAATAAAGAAATTCTTTATTATTTTTACCACATAATTTAAGCAGACTATGAGTTCTAACTTTGATAAATTTCAAAAGCGCAGGTTAATTTCCTCTTATTTTTCGGTAGTTTTAAGTGTATTCTTGGTATTATTTCTTTTAGGAGTACTGGGATTATTCATTATTAATTCTAAAAAATTGGCTGATGATTTTAAAGAAAAAATCGCCATGACAGTTTTCTTTAAAAATGAAGCAAATGACAGCATTGTCAAAGCATTTAATACCGAATTAAAAAGAGCTCCGTTTGCACTTTCATATGTCTACGTTTCTAAAGAAAAAGCAGCAAAAGAACACACCGATATCATTGGAGAAGATTTCTTAACCTTCTTAGGAGAAAATCCGCTATTGAATTCATACGACATTCACTTAAAAGCTGATTATGTTGAAAGAGACAGCATCGTAAAAATCGAAAACCGTTTTCGCAAAAACGCTATGATTTCTGATATTGTTTACGACAAACAATTGGTAAATCTGGTAAACGACAACATCAGAAAAGTAAGTATGTGGATTTTGATTATAAGTGGTTTTCTGACTGTAATTGCTGTTTTATTAATCAATAGTTCATTGCGTTTATCGATACATTCTAATCGTTTTATCATTAAAACCATGCAAATGGTTGGCGCAACAAAAGCTTTTATTCGTAAGCCTTTTGTAATGCGAAGTGTAAAACTTGGAATGCTTGGTGCCGGTTTAGCGATCATTGCTCTAATTGCCCTTTTATTATATGTTGAAACTAATTTCCCTGGTTTAGGAATTTTAGAAGATAAAATCTTAATCGTTTTGGTTCTCGCAGCCGTTTTCGGATTAGGAGTTTTAATTACTTGGGTAAGCACGCATTTTGCAACACAACGATTCCTGAATCTTAGAACTGACGATCTTTATTAATTTCAGATTTCTGAATTTAGATTTTAGATTTATTAAAAACAAAACCTCCAGCTTGGCTTAAGGGTTACAAAAAAAGAAAAATGAAAAACAACAGTAATAAAGAAGAACAACAAGTTCAAAAACAGGAATTCCTTTTTGATAGTATCAATTATAAAATCTTATTAATTGGTATTGCTGTAATTGCTTTAGGATTTATTTTAATGTCTGGCGGAGGAAGTAAAGACCCAAATGTTTTTAATGAAGATATCTTCAGTTTCAGACGTATCCGTTTAGCACCGACAACTGTTTTAATTGGTTTCGGAATCACAATTTATTCAATATTTAAAAAATCAAAATAAAGAGATTAAAGGATTTTTGTAACCCTTAGCAAAGCGAAGGCAATCTAAAATCTGAAATCTAAAATCTATCATTATAAATGAACACACTACAAGCTATTGTTCTTGCTATTATCGAAGGAATTACAGAATTTTTACCTGTTTCTTCTACAGGTCACATGATTATCGCCTCTTCTTTTTTTGGAATTGCTCACGATGATTTCACTAAACTTTTCACTATTGTAATTCAGCTTGGTGCAATACTTTCAGTTGTGATTTTATACTTCAAACGTTTCTTTCAAACTTTTGATTTTTACTTTAAACTTTTAGTGGCTTTTATTCCTGCGGTTGTTTTAGGACTTTTATTAAGTGATTTTATTGATGGCTTATTAGAAAATCCTGTAACTGTCGCAGTTTCACTTTTAATTGGAGGAATTATTTTATTGAAAGTTGACGAATGGTTCAACAACCCAAATACAGCTGAGACTTCTCAGGAAATTAGTTATTTACAGGCTTTTAAAATTGGATTATTCCAATGTATTGCCATGATACCAGGAGTTTCTCGAAGCGGCGCAAGTATCGTTGGAGGAATGTCTCAAAAATTATCAAGAACTACAGCTGCTGAATTCTCATTTTTCTTGGCGGTTCCAACAATGTTGGGTGCAACAGCAAAAAAATGTTATGACTACTATAAAGCAGGTTTCGAATTATCTCACGACCAAGTAAACATGTTGGTTATCGGAAACATCGTTGCTTTTGCTGTGGCTCTTTTGGCTATCAAAACTTTTATTGGATTCTTGACTAAAAACGGATTTAAAGTTTTTGGTTATTATAGAATTCTTGCCGGAATCATTTTATTATTGATCCACTTTTTCATTCACCCGCTTACCATTATCTAATGACACCTGAAGAATATTTAAACGGACAAGTTTTATTGATTGACAAACCTTTAAAATGGAGTTCGTTTCAAGCTGTCAACAAATTAAAATACCTTTTGATTAATAAAGTTGGACTTCCAAAAAAGTTCAAAATTGGTCATGCAGGAACTTTAGATCCTTTAGCGACTGGACTTTTATTAATTTGTACTGGAAAATTTACCAAAAGAATTTCTGAACTTCAAGGTCAGGCAAAAGAATATACGGGAACTTTTTATATTGGAGCCACTACTCCATCTTACGATTTAGAAACCGAAATAGATCAAACTTTCCCAACCGAACACATTGATGAAGCTTTAATTCATGAAACGGTAAAACAATTTTTAGGCGAAATTGACCAAAAACCACCTATTTTCTCAGCTATTAAAAAAGACGGAGTTCGTCTGTATGAACATGCTCGTGCTGGTGAATCTATCGAAATTGAAAGTAGAAAAACCACTATTCACGAATTTGAAATCACCAGAATTGCATTGCCAGAAGTAGATTTTAGAGTAGTTTGTTCTAAAGGAACTTACATTCGCTCTCTTGCCTATGATTTTGGAAAAGCAATGAATTCAGGTTCGCATTTAACCGTTTTACGCCGAACTAAAATTGGCGATTACGATGTGAAAAATGCAATCGATATTACTTTGTTTGAAGAAAGTCTACAATAAAAATATATTTTAGAGTCTTTAATTCTACTTAAAAATATATTTTCAAGCTTTTGAAATTATCGTGATTTTTTAAATATCTTTCACCAAATTATTTTTCTAATTCTGAGCCAATGAAACCATTCCATTTCATAGCAAAGTCATATCCAAATCTAGTTTATGAAATATTTTTTACTCGCGATTATTACCTTTTTTTGTTTCAATCTAACGCTTTCTGCTCAGGAAAGAGAGTTTACCTACATTCAATTTGATGTTACTGCTTCCTTCACCGGAAATCAAGATTATGATGATTTGCCTGGATATCAAAATGAAAGACGTCCTTGGCTTATGCCCGACGGATTAGGTTCAAAATTAGGTTATGGAGTTCATTACAAACAATGGGCAACACTAGGAATTCACGGTGGTTTGGATTGGAAATGGAACGAAAAACTCGTTGCCGCTCCCGTTTACCTTAATTTCGGATTAAGCCCAAAAATTGGCGAGAGCTCTAGACTTACTATGCAGGTTGGATATGGAAAAAGTTTTGCCTTAGGTCGTGGCGATTTAAATGGTACTTACAAAAAAGCCAGACTTGGAATTACAGGAGATGATCGAACAATATTTGTCGAAATAGCCGATTTTGGATTCCCTCTTCATGATTACAAAACCATTGGGAATGTTTGTTTAGGTGTTTCTTTAATCAGTTTTTAAGACTTTAAAAAACAAAAAAAGCACATTACTTTTTATTCAGTAATGTGCCAGGCTTTTTAAAATAAGTAATATTATCTCATACTTATCTTAAATTAATAGTGAGGCACATTTTTCCCTCCAAATAAAAATTGAGAAAAGAAATCATAAAACCTTTCAAATAACTTTTTCATAATAGTGTATTTTTTAATGTTAGACAATAAATAACACCAATAAAAAGAGTAAATCAGAAAGTTATAATAGAAGTGGGATTATTCTATTTACTAAGATACAAAATTCACAATAAAAGAAACACACTTTAAGACAATTTTATCAACCAAATTATTTGTTTATCAACATATTAAACAAAAATCATAGTCGATTATACTTAATATTCTCCATAATTTCAAGCAATTCTTCCTGTACAGAGATCCCTTTATCTGCCAAATACCAAAGTTGCAAATCGGTTTTTATTTTTTCATCAATTGGCCCAACTTCTCGTTTGTGTTTTGCCATTAATTCTGACGCTCCTTTTGGTCTTGGTCCCCAATCTGCACGAACAATACCAGCTTCTTTGCAAATAATAATTACTTTTGGGATTGCTCTTCCTCCATTTGTGAGGTATTGATTCATTAAATCATCATTTTCATCACGAAGCGCTATTTTCAAATCGATTTTTTTATTAGAAACATGAGCCATTTTATCTAAAATAGGAAGAATTTGCGCTGCATCTCCGCACCAGCCTTCAGACAAAACCAGCCAGATATAATGATTATCTAAATTTTGAAGTTTCTCTGCAACAGTTTCATCAATTTTTATAGTTTTTTCTAGTCTGTTCATTCTGGCCTCATTTAATTTAGAATAATTGGTCAGACTTTCCGACTGTTCCTTTCCTGTTGATTTTCCTTCAGACAATAAATCGGTTACTAATTTTCGGTATTCAGGATAAGAATGGGTATTGAATAATGCTTTGGCTACAATGCTTTTCATATTTGTTTGATTTTTTTGGTTACATAAAAATACAAAATTTAGAAAGATTCAGAAATGACATTTATCACATTTAATAGTCTATTTAATTTCATTCAACAATAATTTAAATTATTTTTACCGTAAAGCACACTAATAATTTTGTGCACATCAAGCTTTGCAAACTTCAATCGAAGATTTACTCAAAAAAAACTTTGCGCTTCTTTGCGAATACTTTGCGCACTTCGCGTTACAATTACAAGCTTTTTTTTTAACGCAAAGTACGCAAAGGCATTTTATAATTTGGAATGCAAACAATATCTAAATATTAAGTTCGCAAAGCTTTGTCCACACCAAGCTTTACGAACTTCAATCGAAGATTTGCTCAAAAAAAACTTTGCGCTTCTTTGCGTAAACCTTTGCGTACTTTGCGTTACAATTACAAACTTTTTTTAACGCAAAGAACGCTAAGACATTTTTATTGGGAGCGCAAGCAAGATCCAAATATTAAGTTCGCAAAGCTTTGTACACACCAAGCTTTGCGAACTTCAATCGAAGATTTGCTCAAAAAAACTTTGCGCTTCTTTGCGAATACTTTGTGCACTTCGCGGTTAAGTGACTATTTTTTTAACGCAAAGGTCGCAAAGGCATTTTATAATTTGGAATGCAAACAATATCTAAATATTAAGTTCGCAAAGCTTTGTCCACACCAAGCTTTG
>NZ_DASWYK010000231.1:0-37014 GCF_036405015.1 Flavobacterium sp.
TTTTCTGTACTTTTACATTTCTAAAAAATGCGTTTTGTCAACTTTCAATAAACAATCTGGCAGTATATCTGAAAAAGCTGGAATTTCACCTCCCGAAATCACCAATATTTCGGCTATCAATCAAATTAAATTCAAACGCAAGCAACAACCCTCTTCTAAAGAATTAATTAGGGGAATTTTAGAAGGAAACAGAACTTCTTTAAGTCGTGCTATTACTTTAATTGAAAGCACAAATCCCGATCATTTTGAAAAAGCAGCTGAAGTCGTTCAAGGCTGTCTACAACATTCAAACCAATCCATTCGTATTGGAATTACAGGAGTTCCTGGTGTTGGAAAAAGTACTTTTATTGAAGCATTTGGAAAACATTTGACTCAGTTGGGAAAGAAAGTTGCTGTTTTGGCCGTTGATCCAAGTAGTTCAATTTCACATGGAAGTATTCTGGGCGATAAAACCCGAATGGAAGAATTGGTTAAAGACGAAAATGCTTTTATTCGACCAAGTGCTTCTGGCGAAACCTTAGGCGGTGTAGCACGTAAAACTCGAGAAACTATTATTCTTTGCGAAGCCACTGGTTTTGATACGATTATTATCGAAACAGTTGGTGTTGGTCAAAGTGAAACCGCTGTTCATAGTATGGTAGATTTCTTTTTACTTTTAAAAATTTCTGGTGCTGGCGATGAACTTCAAGGCATTAAACGCGGAATTATGGAAATGGCGGATTCCATTGTCATCAATAAAGCAGATGGCGATAATATCAAAAAAGCCAATCAGGCAAAAGTGGAATTTAATCGCGCTTTGCATTTATTTCCTCCAAAAAAATCAAATTGGCAGCCCAAAGTGACCACTTGCAGTTCACTCACAAAAGATGGAATTCCTGAAATTTGGAATACAATTTATGATTATTTTGAACTGACAAAAGAAAGCGGATTTTTCCAGGAAAAAAGAAACGAACAAAATCATTTCTGGATGATGGAAACCATCAATGAACAGTTGAAACAAAATTTCTACAATCAGCCTGAAATTATTTCACTATTGGAACAAAACAAAAAAGCAGTGCAAAACAATGAAATTTCATCGTTTGCAGCTGCTCAGAATTTGTTGGAGATATATTTTGGTAAAAAGTTTTAAACCATATAAGTGATATAAGTTCATTTAATTACTTTATCTAAAAGAATAAGCTTCTCTTATTAGAACAATTCAAAAGCTAAAACTTGAATTTTCTTATATAACTTATATGGTTTAAAAATTTATTTTTTACGCAGTTTGTACTTGCTCTCCTTATAAAGATTTCCAGCTGTAATGACATGTGCCAAAGCATCTTTTGCCAATTCTTCGTTTAATTTTACCGGAATCAAAGTGGTATCATTTTTCACTTCAAACTGCAATGGTTTCAAATTGGGTTGCATAATAACAACTTGATTTTCTACTCTAAAAGCATTGATATCATTAAATTGCATGATAGATCTTCCCTGCACTTTTGGATCTAATTTGGTCAAATTTCTTCCTACCATTGGAGTTTCAAAAGGCATTCCTAAATAACCTAATAATGTTGGCGGAATATCAATCTGACTTGCTAGTCTGTCGTAAACAGCTCCTTTTGCCACTCCTGGTCCTAAAATAAATGCTGGAATATGGAATTTATTTATCGGTACTAAATTCTTTCCGTAAGTTCTAGTATTATGATCGGCGATTACGATGAAAATAGTATTTTTAAAATAATCTTCTTTCTTTGCCAATTCAAAGAATTTACCAATCGAGAAATCAGCATATTTCATTGCATTATTTACTGTTGCCGGTTTCTTATCATAAGGTTTAATTCTTCCTGCTGGATATTCAAAAGGCTCATGATTGGATGTTGAAAACATCAGTGAGAAAAAAGGCTTATCTCCTTTTGATTTAAAATACTGATTGGCTTTGGTGACTAAATCCTCATCAGAATATCCCCAAGTTCCTTTAAAAGCATATTTATTCCCATCAGATTCAAAATCAGTTTGGTCGATAATATCCTGAAAACCATTTCCGTTGAAAAACGAAGCCATGTTATCAAAATTCGCCATTCCGCCATAAATGAAACTCGTATCGTATCCTTTGTGTTTTAAAGCATCTGCAAGCGTAAAAAATCCTTGTTGCGAATTTCCTAATCGAACCACACTTTCTGATGGTGAAGGTAAAAATCCGGTTACAACGGCTTCAATACCGCGGACACTTCTGGTTCCTGTACAATACAGATTGCTAAATAATGTTCCTTCTTTAGATAATTTATCAAATTCGGGAGTTAATGGTTTTCCTCCAAGAATTCCAACATATTCTGCTCCTAAACTTTCCTGTAAAAAGATCACTAAATTGTATGGTTTCTTAACTACAGAATCTGGTTGCTGTACATGTAAAAACGGAATTTCGGCATCCGTAAAATCGTTTGATCCTACAATCATGTATTTCTTAACACGTGAAATTGCCTCTGCCTCATCCATTTTACCGTACATTTTGGTGTTACCTTCGTTCTTAATTGAATAAGCAGCAAAAGCAATAGTATAAAATGAATTTAATCCTAAAGTATTTGTCAATTGATCTGTCGAAAAAACAGCATTACTAGCATTAATAGGACGTTTTGAAGTCAAACTTGAACGCGCTCCAAAAAACAATAAAAAAGCTACTAATGGAAATACCATCAATTTAAACTTATAATCTGCAGTAACCGTATGAAAAAGCTTTTTACCTTTTTTGAAAGCAAAATAAAGCACAACTCCTAAAATCAGAAACGTGACAATTATAGAAGTCAGGTAACTTTTTAAAAGCATTCCCACAACTTCCTTAGGATAAATAAGATAATCGAGGAAAATCTTATTCGGACGTGTATCGTACTGTTTTACAAAATCCGGAGAAGCTAATTCTGTAAAAAGAATTAAAAACAGAAATAAGAAACTGTAGATTACAAGAAACTTATTGGTAAACTTTATCGCTTTATTCGGAAGAAAAGTAATTAGTAAAGCTGGCAAAAATGACAAATAACAAAGTAATATCAAATCCATTCGCAGTCCGATTGGAAAAATATACCAAAAATCTGGTGTCTGCTCTACTCTATCTTTAAAAATAAAAAATAGAACTATTCGGCTTAGAGTAGTTATTAGTAATCCAACTGCTATAAAGTTAAATATAGGTTTTAGAAAAGATATTTTTTTCATCAATACAATATTAAGAACGTAAAAAACTGAAAATCTTGAAATACAATTACTCTTCGTAACGATTTACTTCTCGATCGTAGAAATCATTTGCTTTTTCGATTAAGCCTTCCATTTCAGCGTTTAATTCTGCTTCGTCTAGATCTTCTGCTTCTTCTAAAAATTCAACCTCATCGTCTTTTAAGTTAATGATGAATCTTGGGTAATCTAAGTGAATGATGAAAATATCATCTGGAAAATCAGTGTTATCTCCAAGTAAAAATTTAGGTAATTCCATGTTTATTTATTTTTTTAGTAATTGATTATTTTTTTTCCACTGAGTTTAAGATTAATCTACAAAATCTGTGGTATATATTTTTCAAATATAATTATTCTGTTTTTGAACTTGTAACTAATTTCTTAGTTAAATAATGAAAGCGAATATACAAAAAAGTAGCTGCCGCTGTTAATCCTGCCAAAAGGCCAATCCATACGCCTTGTGCTTTTAGATCTGTATGTTCTCCTAAATAATACGAAATAGGAAAACCTATAATCCAATATGCGACAAAGGTAATATACATCGGAATTTTGACGTCCTGCAATCCTCTTAATGCTCCCAAAACCACAACCTGAATTCCATCTGAAATTTGAAAAACTGCCGCAATCAAAAGTAGTTTCGAAGCAATACCTATAACTTCTTCGTTATCCAAAATTTGCCCTGTATTTTCCATATTCAAAAAGATGTACGGAAGATAATTATGAAAAATGATAAAGAAAATGGCAAAAACCGTTTCTAAAATTATCGCAAGCAAGAAAATCGATCGAGCTACCACAATCAATTTTTTATAGTCCATTAAACCTCTTTGATTACTGACACGAATCATTGAAGTTACACTTAATCCCATAGCAAACATAAACGTAAGTGAAGCCAAACTCAACGCAATTTGATTGGCAGCTTGACTCGTTTTTCCAATATTTCCACAAAGCCAAATCGAAGCGGTAAACAAAACCACTTCAAAAAGCATCTGCATGGCAGAAGGAAATCCGATACTTATAATCTTTTTAATGGTTGCTTTTTTGATTTCATTAAAACTAAAACCATTAAAGAAACGTTTTAAATCGTCTCTTCGCGAAAGCATAATGTGCATAAACATAACCAAGAATATTCTCGAAATCACGGTACCAAGTGCTGCACCGATAATTCCCATTTTTGGAAAAATCCAGATTCCGTAAATTAAAACATAGTTTATACCCACATGAAGAACATTTGCCATAACCATCGCATACATCGAATATTTAGTTAATGACATTCCGTCTGCAAATTGCTTATAACCTTGGTACATCACCAGCGGAATTAGAGAAAAAGCGACCCATCCTAAATATGGTTTTGCCAAAACAATAACATCTGCTGGCTGTTGTAGCAATTCCATAATAGGTTTAGCAAACATAATTACGGTAAAAAGCACCAATCCTAAAATTGTACATAAAAACAATCCGTGATGAAAAGCCGAACGAATTTTACTATCGTTTTTCTCTGCATCTCCTTCGGCAACAATTGGTGTAATAGCTGTAGAAAAACCAATTCCCAAAGACATTGCAATAAAAATCATACTATTACCAAGAGAAACTGCTGCTAATTCTGTACTTCCAATTTTGCCCACCATTATATTATCGACAATACCAATTAAAGTATGTCCGACCATACCCAAAATTACAGGATAAGCCAGTCTTAAATTATACGAAAACTCTTTGGTGTATTGCTTTAAACTCACTTGTATTCAATTTTAGTCGGCAAAGATAATCAGAAGCTTCGAATTCTGTCCTATCAATAAAATTATATACCAATTTTAAGACAAAAATAAGACGAACTCAATATTATGTAACGATTTTTAAAAATTGTATAACAAACTCCAAACGCCTTGCATATAATTTTACATCATAGAAATTTCAAAAATATAAGCCATGAAAAAATTACAGATCTTATGCCTAGCTGCGTTCACGTTTTTATTTGCCAACACAACTTTTGCTCAAGATAGCGGAGTAGAAAATTACGATCAAGGTTTTAGATTAGGAGTCGGATTAAATGGAGGGCTTCCAACCGACGGCGATTACGACTGGGCTCTTGGGGGAGACGTTCGTTTACAATATGATCTTTCTAAGAAAACATCATTGACCTTAACAACAGGTTTTACAAACTTATTTATGGGAAAAGATGATCTTGGAAACAACATAAAAGATCTTGGATTTATTCCGGCCAAAGCAGGTTTTAAAGCTTTTGTTTTAAAAGATCAATTTTATGTTTTAGGAGAACTTGGTGCTGGTTTCGCTGTAACAAATGGTTACGACAAAACAACCTTTTTATGGGCGCCAGGAATTGGATACGCTAACAAATTTATCGACTTAAGTGTTCGTTACGAAGATTATCATGACTTTAGAACCAATCAAGTAGCACTTCGTGTGGCTTATGGTTTTAAACTATAAAAAATAGGTTTAATTTATTATTTTGTTTTTGGTAAAATCCGACAGATCGCATAGTCTGTCGGATTTTTATTTTTATAATGATTCTTGATTCCAAAAAATCAAATTCGTTTCAAAAAATAAAAACCCGACAGGTTTTTAAAAACTGTCGGGTTTATAATTATAAAATCATCTAATTACTATATTAACTATCTTCTAAAGTCTTCTTATAAACATCAAAATTATCCAGAATCTCTTTGTCCAGAGCTGGAACTTGAATATCTGTATATTGCTTCATTTCTTCCCAAATAATTTTAGCCACAATGTAACGTGCCATATCTTTATCATCGGCAGGAACAATATACCAAGGCGCATGCTCTTTAGAAGTCTGATTGATTGCTTCTTCATAATATTGCTGATATTCTTCCCAATGAGCACGCTCTTTTAAGTCTCCAGGTGAGAATTTCCAATTGTGTTTTCCTTCTTCCAAACGGCGCAATAAACGGTCTTTTTGTTCGTCTTTACTCAAATGCAAAAAGAACTTCATTACAATTGTACCGTTTTGCGCAATATGTTTTTCAAAATTATTGATTTGATCAATTCTCTTTTCCCAGAATTTTGGCTTAATATCATCGACTGAATTAATTCCAGGTAAATTCTCTGCTAAAATAAATTCCGGATGCACACGAGTTACCAAAACATTCTCGTAATGCGTTCTGTTAAAAATCGCAAACTTTCCTTTTTCTGGCAATGCAATATAATGTCTCCACAAATAATCATGTTCCAATTCGGTTGAATTTGGAGTTTTAAAACTATGCACCACCACGCCACGCGGATTAAATTCTTTAAAAACTTCTCGAATCAAACTATCTTTTCCCGAAGTGTCCATTCCTTGAAGACAAATTAAAACCGAATATTTATTATGTGCATACATAATATCCTGTAAATCACTTAATTTATCTTTTACTTTATCTAATTTATCTTCCTTTTCATCATCTTCAGCATCGACATTTAACAAAGTCGGAATCTTGCTTAATTTAATTTTATCTACAACTTTAAAATCTTTTGGATCTATTGACTTCATATTTTCAAATTTTGAATTATAAATATACTAATTTTACGAAGCATATTCCTGCTATTCATTGCAATACTTTTCAATAAATTGCTTTTTTCTAAGCCATTCCAAGAGCTTCCTTTGGTCGCTTTGTTCTGTCAAGAAAAAATACAATTTCTTTTCAAAGTATTTCCATTGCTATCAGGGCTAGGCAGTTATTTTCAAAACAACAATTCATGGAAAAATTCACATTAGAAATATTATTTCAAATTATCGGAATCGGCTCGGCATCAGGTTTATTTTATAATAATGACGCACTTTACGTAATTGGCGACAACAGCGGATTCTTATACGAATACAATATCGAAAACAAACAATTAAACCAACACGCTTTAATTGACAATGCAACAGCAAATATTCCGAAAAGTCAGAAACCTGATTTCGAATCTTTAACTCATCATAACGATACCCTTTATGTTTTTGGTTCTGGTTCAACCGAAAACCGAAACAAAATGATTGAGTTTGACATGAAATCTAAAACGGTTTTACAAAAAAACAATCTTGTAGATTTATATGCTGTAATGCAAAATTTTGGACAAATAAAACCCGAAGATTTCAATTTGGAAGGCGCCATTTTTGATGGAGAAAACTGGTATTTATTCAATCGTGGCAATGGCATTTCTAACAAAAACACGATTTTTACTATTCATGCCAAAAATCTCGGAGAAGAATTTGCATTGATTTCTGTCAATTACAAACTTCCGAAAATAAAAGGAGTTCGTTCAAGTTTTACCGACGCCATTTTAGTCGATGATAAAATCTACTTTCTTTCAACTGCAGAAGACACAAAATCGACTTATGATGATGGCGCAATTTTAGGAAGCTTTATCGGAAGAATCGATGTCAAAACCATGAAAATTGATTTTACTCAAAAAATTACTTCAACCAATAAATTCGAAGGTTTGACTCTTTACAAAAAAGAAAACAATAAAATCGAGTTTTTACTTTGTGAAGATAATGATACTGAAGTTTTAGAAACCAAAATTTATAAATTGACGTTGCCGATTAAATAGATTCTGAATGAATGCAAAAGAAAAACAGCTTGAGTTTATAAAATCTTATTTAAAACCAACTCTAAAGAATTTGGAGTACAAAACTAGTGGTCAAACTTGGTGGAAAGACAAAGGGGATTTTTATACTTTAATTAATTTACAGAATTTTTCATGGAACACTAAAGACAGAGTTAATTTTTGCTTCAATATAGTAATAGTTCTAAAATCAGAAATGAAAGATGTTACCAAAAAGCCTCAAATATATGATTCAATAATATATCAAAGAGAAAATTCATATGTTAGCGATAAGAATAATATGCATTCATTTAGAAACAAAAATGGTTATCTTTTAGAAAACCATACAGATATGAATGATTTCTATAAAGAATTAAAATCAGATTTTGAAAATTTCATATTACCCAAACTCGAAAAATTGAACTCTCTGCAGGATTGCATCGATAATTTTGGAAGTATTCCTTTTTTTGGTGAAAGATTAATTAATGCAATTAAAGTAAAAAAATAAACTTTTTTCATATCCGCCCCAACAATAAAAACCTTTGTCACTTTGTAACTCTGTACCTTTGTCCCTAAAAAAAATATTTTAATATTTTTTTGCCCCCGTCCCAACCTTTTTATCTTTTAATCTCTCTATATAAGAAAGACAACAATTGTGATAAACGAGACTCAAATAGCAAACTGTAAAAAAATGCACCGCGACGCCCAGCGCGAGGTGTACAAATACATGGCGCCGAAGTTGTACCGCCTTTGCAAAAGATACTTAAAAAAGGAAGAAGAAATAGAAGAAGCACTAGCCGATGCTTTCTTCACGATTTTCACCAAACTAGATCAGTTAAAAGAAGCTTACGCTTTTGAAGCCTGGGCCAGAAGAATTACTGTGAATCATTGCTTGGCGACGATTAGAAAAGAAACGAACTTCAACATGTATTTAGACGATGTGAAACTGCTTTCGCAGCCTTCTGTCGATGAACTCAATACCTTGGAAGAAGAAGATTTACTCAATTTATTAAACCACATTCCGGATGGCTGTAAAACTGTGTTCAACCTTTTTGTTATAGAAGGTTACGCTCACAAAGAAATAGCCGAAATGCTGAAGATTTCTGAAGGCACCTCAAAATCACAATTGAATGCCGCTAAGACCAAACTAAAAGAACTGGTTAATAAACTCTATTATCAAAAAGCAAAATAGTCATGGACAATCAAGATAAATTATTCGACAAAATAAAACAGGCTTCACAAAATGCCGAGTTTAAAGACTTTCCCGCAATGGAAAAAGTCTGGGCGCGTGTTGAAGATAAACTGGACAAAAAAGAAGACAAAAAAACAATCGCACTCTGGAAAAAAATTGCCGTTGCTGCTTCGCTTCTTTTACTTCTTTCATTAGGTTTTCAGTTTTTACATTCCGATAAAGACACTGTAAATGAAACACAAAAAGTAGTAATTCAGGAAACACAAAAAGAACCAGCTGAAGAACCTATTTTAGAACAAAAAAACACAACACCTTCTTCTGACTCTGGAATTGTTTCAAACGAAGAAGCTACTAAAATTTTAGAAAATCATACTAAAAACAAAGAACGTGTTGCCGTTCAAGAAACAGTTCCAGCCCAAGCAGAATCCATTATGTCTGTTCCAATGCCAAATGCAGGATCAGGAATACCTTTGCCAGTTGGTACTTTAAGAGAAGAGGCTATTGAAGAAGATCAAATTTCTTCGCAAAAAGAAGTAACCTCAGACATGGGCTATTTTAAAACCCCACAAAGAGAATCGGCAAAGGTTGCTTTTGCAGAAAAAAGTGCTTCAAGAGCTAAAAAAGCTGCTCCTTTAGTAGTTCTTAACGGAAATGCAATGGCACATAGCAATGATGTCAAAAAAGACAAAATGATTCGAAACGAACTTCCGAATCTAGATCCTGAAAATGTGGATTCACTTGTCATTCTTGACGAACCATTATATATCATTGACGGTATTTACTATTCAGAAAATGATTTATTCGGAAACAATCCGACGAGTCCATATGCGCCTTTAGACAAACAAGACATTAAAACCATAACCATTTTACAAGACCTTGAAGCCACTGAAAAATATGGTGACAGAGGAAAAAAAGGAGTTGTTATAATCACTACAAAAACAGGAAAACCAACTCCTAAAAAATAATCAATCTACACAAAACTTTGTCAAAGTTTAAAACTTTGACAAAGTTAAATCTCAACATTAATTCTAAAACTTATTATCATGAAAAGTCTAAAACTTATTTCATCAGCCATTGCTATGCTTATATGTTTCGTGAGCATGGCACAAGAAAGAATCATTTCTGGAACAGTTACTGATAAATCTAATATTGCACTTCCTGGTGTTTCTGTTATGATTAGAGGCACTAAAAAGAATACTCAAACCGATTTTAATGGTCATTATACCATTCAGGCAAAAAAAGGAGATGCTCTTATTTTTAGTTACATCGGAATGGATTCCCAGACCATTAATGTACAATCATCTGATATTATCAATGTAGTATTACAAGAAAATAGTCCTCAATTACAAGAAGTTGTAGTCGTTGGCTATGGCATTCAAAAAAAGTCAATATTAACTGGTTTGTTTTCAAAACGTAAAGACAGAAACGAAACCGCATTACAAGGAAGAGTTGCTGGAGTTCAGGTTCAAAATGGTACTGGATATGTTGCTGCTCCAAGCCAAAATGTGGTTATACGAGGTGCTGCAAGTGTTTCTCCAAAAAATGAACCTATGTACATTATCGACGGAGTTCCTGCAAAAGCCAATCAAATGGCGAAAATCAATCCAAATGATATTAAAGATTTAAAAGTATTAAAAGATGCTGCTGCGACTTCAATTTATGGAAACAGAGCCTCAAATGGAGTTGTGATTATTTCAACAAAAAATGAGCTTTACAAAAATCTTTCGGAAACAGAATTAAATCAAAAATTAAATATAACGCCAATTCCAGCCGAACCAACTCAAGAAGATTATGACTCTTTTGTAGAAAATGCATTCGAAAGTCCAAAAACGGCTCCTCTTTCTACTTTTTCTATAGATGTCGACAATGCTTCTTATACGAATATCAGACGTTTTTTAAACAACGGACAGCAAGTTCCAAAAGATGCAGTGCGTGTAGAAGAAATGGTGAATTTCTTTAAATACACTTATCCACAACCAAAAAATGAGCATCCGTTTTCTATCAATACAGAAGTGAGCGATTCGCCTTGGAATGCAAACAATAAAATCCTAAAAATTGGTTTACAGGGAAAAAATATTCCAACAGAAGATTTACCTGCCTCAAATCTTGTTTTCTTAATTGATGTTTCGGGTTCAATGAGCGACATGAACAAATTGCCTTTATTAAAACAATCCTTAAAAATTTTGGTGAATGAATTAAGATCTAAAGATAAAGTAGCAATTGTAGTTTATGCAGGTGCCGCAGGAATGGTTTTACCTCCAACTTCTGGAGATGAGAAAAAAACAATTATTGATGCTCTCGATAAATTACAATCTGGAGGAAGTACTGCTGGAGGTGCAGGAATTGAATTGGCTTATAAAACTGCAACAGAAAATTTTATTAAAGGAGGAAACAATCGCGTAATTCTGGCAACTGACGGTGATTTTAATGTGGGAAGTTCTTCTAATTCGGATATGGAAAAACTGATTGAAGAAAAAAGAAAAACAGGCGTATTCTTAACTTGTTTAGGTTACGGAATGGGCAATTACAAAGACAGCAAAATGGAAATTTTAGCCGATAAAGGAAACGGAAATTATGCTTATATCGATAACATTCAGGAAGCCAATCGTTTTTTAGGAAAAGAATTTAAAGGTTCGATGTTTGCTATCGCGAAAGATGTAAAAATCCAGATCGAATTTAATCCGAAGCAAGTGCAATCGTATCGTTTGATTGGTTATGAAAACAGAAAATTAAAAGCGGAAGATTTTAAAAACGACGCCATTGATGCCGGAGAATTAGGAAGTAATCATACCGTTACGGCTTTGTATGAAATTATTCCGACAGGCGTAAAAAGCGATTACTTAGCAGAACAGCCAGACGAATTAAAATATACCAAAACAGAAACAAATCCAAGTATTTTCAACAATGAACTGGCAACCGTAAAATTCCGTTACAAAAAACCTGATGGAGAAAAAAGTATAGAAATGGTTCAGGTAATCGAAAATAAATCGGTGGCTATTGAAAATGCAAGTGACGACATGAAATTTAGTGCTGCCGTTGCCTGGTTCGGATTGAAATTAAGGGATTCTAAATTAATCGCTAATAAGTCTTCTGAAGAAATTGCAAAATTGGCAAAGCAAGGAAATTCAAACGATGGCGAAGGTTACAAAGCTGAATTTATTCGTTTGGTGGAAGGAGCAAAACAATACAATTAATCAAAATTTTATTACATTTGTAACTTTATTTTTAAAATTTATTTTACACACGTATGAATCCTATTTTAAGCCAAAATCTATTTTTAGTAAAAGAACATGTTGGAATGTTTAAAGCCGCAAACAATTATGACATCTATCATCCAGAAACCAATCAGATTATTATGAACTGCCGAGAAAACAATCTTGGTTTTTTCACAAAAGTATTCCGATTTACAGATTACAAAAGAGCAACTCCATTTAATATTGAAATTACAACTGCTTCTGGCGAAAAATTAATTACAGTAAGAAGAGGTGTTGCCATCTTTAGATCGACTGTTGAAGTTTTGGACGAGAAAGATCGTTTGGTTGGAACATTCAAACAAAAATTCTTTTCTATTGGAGGAAAATTTGACATTCTGGACAAAAACGAAAGACCAGTGGCAACACTTCAAGGAAAATGGACAGGCTGGGATTTTAAATTCTCACACGAAAACAAGCAATTGGCACAAGTAAGTAAAAAATGGGCTGGATTAGGAAAAGAGTTTTTTACAAGTGCGGATAATTATGTGCTTAAAATTGAAGATACCGTTGCAGATGATAGTCCGTTGAGACAGTTAATTTTAGGGGCTGTAATGTGTATAGACATGGTTCTGAAAGAATAATGAAAAGTTGTTAAACTTAGATTAAGAATACTTTTAAAGCATCATTTTAGTTTGCAAAAGCTTATTTTTGTAAGACTTAAAATGATGCTTTCTGCATTTCTAAAAATTACCATCATGACCGACTTAAAAAATAAAAACGCCTTTATTACAGGCGCAGGAAAAGGAATAGGAAAAGCTGTAGCAATTGCTTTGGCTAAAGAAGGTGTCAATCTTATTTTGGTTTCAAGAACACAAAAAGACGTAGAACAATTGGCTGATGAAGCGTCGAACTTGGGCGTCAAAGCTTTGGCTTTAAGCGCTGATGTTTCTGATATCAATTCGATCAACAAAGCGGTAGAAAAAGCTTTAGCCGAATTTAAACACATTGATATTTTAATTAACAGCGCCGGAATTGCTTCTTTTGGAAAATTCTTAGAATTAGAACCAGAAGCTTGGGAAAGAATTATTCAGGTGAATTTAATGGGAACCTATTACACGACTCGTGCGATTATTCCAAACATGATCGAAAGACAAACGGGTGATATTATCAATATTTCTTCAACTGCTGGATTAAACGGAAATGCTTTGACAAGTGCTTACAGTGCTTCGAAATTTGCGGTTTTAGGCTTGACCGATTCTTTGATGCAGGAAATGAGAAAACACAATATTCGTGTTACGGCTTTAACACCAAGTACAGTAGCAACGGATATGGCCAAAGATTTAAACCTGACCGACGGAAACCCAGAAAAAGTTATGCAGTCTGAAGATATGGCAGATTTGATCGTTGCACAATTAAAATTAAACCGAAGAGTTTTTATTAAAAACAGTAGTATTTGGTCTACTAATCCTTAAATTCAAATTCCAAATTTTTAAAATTCCAAATTCCAATACTTAGCGATTGGAATTTGGAATTTAAATATTAGAATTTCAAAAAATTATATGATGGAACAATATTTAAGACAATTGGTCGAGATAGAATTTCAGGATAAAAAACAGATTTTCTCCGGATTTCTTATTGATTATTCTGATGAATGGATTTTGCTTCGAAATAACCCAGTAGATTTTGTTTTGGATGGTTTTGTTATTTTGAGAAACAAAAATATTGAAGCTGTAAACCGCGATCACGATTTGGCTTTTACAGAAAAAGTAATTCGCTTAAAAGGTTTAAAAATCAACTCTGAAGATATTATTCCGATTAAAGATTTGGCTTCAATAATGAAATTTATTTCTGAAAAATACGGCATTTTTCAAATTGCTAAAAAATCATCAAAATCTGCTTATTTAGGAAAATTAATAGAATTAAACGATGAAGAACTGACTATCGATTTTTTAGATACTCGTGGTCAGTTTGGAGGAGAATTAGGTTTTAATCCAGAAAAAATCAGGGTTATCGAATTTGATACGGATTATATTAATTCGTTGAAATTGGTGGTTCCTGAAGATCAGAAATAGTCATAAAAAAAAGCCTCTAAAAAGAGGCTTTTTTGTTTTTGTCATTCTGAGGAACGAAGAATCACACTCGAAACTCAATAAAGATTGGCATTCATATCGTACGGAATTACTTGCGTGATTCTTCGTTCCTCAGAATGACAATACTTTATGTATATTTTTTATTTGTCAACTTTGTCAAAGTTTGAAACTTTGACAAAGTTCTTAAGTATCTAAATCTTAAACCTCAGCAAGCTTATTCAAAAACTCTAAACGAACACTTCCGTCTTCGTCGATTTTGGTTAAGTTGATTTCTTGCAATGTATTTACTAACTCAGGATTCCAAGGTGTTTTTACTTTTACGTAGTTTTCTGTAAATCCGTGAATGTATCCTTCTTTATTTTCTCCTTCAAAAAGAACCGTTCTATTTGTTCCTAATTGACTTTCGTAAAAAGCACGACGTTTTTTAACCGATAATCCACGAAGCATTTTACTGCGTTTTGCTCTTACATTTGAAGGAACAACACCTTCCATGTCTACAGCTTCAGTATTATCTCTTTCAGAATAGGTGAAAACGTGTAAATAGGATATATCTAAATCATTTAAGAAATGATACGTTTCTAAAAAGTGTTCGTCTGTTTCTCCAGGAAAACCAACAATTACGTCAACACCAATACAAGCATGTGGCATAACTTCGCGAATTTTGGCAACTCGATCAATATAAACTTCACGTAAATAGCGACGTTTCATCAATTTTAAAATATCATTACTTCCAGATTGCAACGGAATATGGAAGTGAGGTACAAAAGTTCGGCTTTTTGAAACGAATTCGATTGTTTCGTTTTTCAATAAATTCGGTTCGATTGAAGAAATTCTTAAACGCTCAATTCCTTCTACTTTATCTAAAGCTTGAACTAAATCCAGAAAAGTATGTTCGTGTTTTTTGTTTCCAAACTCCCCTTTTCCATAATCACCAATATTTACACCCGTTAAAACAATTTCACGAATATTTTGAGCTGAGATTTCTTTGGCATTTTTCAATACATTTTCCAAAGCATCACTTCTAGAAATTCCTCTTGCTAATGGAATTGTACAATAGGTACATTTATAATCGCAACCATCCTGAACTTTCAAAAATGCTCTGGTACGATCTCCGATAGAATAACTTCCAACGTAGAAATCAGCTTCGGCAATTTCGCAGGAGTGAACTTCACCCATATCGTTTTTGCTTAAATCATGGATATAATCTGTGATTTTGAATTTTTCTGTCGCTCCCAAAACCAAATCAACACCATCAACTGCTGCTAATTCTTCTGGTTTTAATTGTGCATAACAGCCAACAGCCGCAACAAAAGCTTTTTCGTTGAGCTTCATTGCTTTTCTAACTACTTGCTTAAACTGCTTATCTGCATTTTCTGTTACAGAGCAAGTATTAATGACATAAATATCTGCTATTTCTTCAAAATCGACACGGTCAAAACCTTCGTCGTTAAAATTTCTGGCAATTGTAGAAGTCTCTGAAAAATTCAGTTTACAACCCAGCGTATAAAAGGCAACTTTTTTTCTATTTTCCATAATCTGTCTTAAATTAATGAAATCGTTGTCAAAAAATTTAAGGCCGCAAATTTACGAACAATATTCATCAAAAGAAAGCGATTAATTTACTTCGAATCAATAATTTGCGTCAAATGTTAATTTAGAAACATTCAAAAGTGATTTTATCTGTTTCATTTTTTATAAAAATAAGACTTTAAAAACCTGTTTTTTATGCCATTCAATAAGAATAAAATGACAAAATAATCGATTAAATGCAAATTTTATCGATTAAGTACATTTTTTAATGTTTTAAATTCAAAATTTCTTACATTTACTTTTGTTATGATTCTCGTATAAAATAAATTCAGATTTAAGAATTTTAACAAGCTTTAATTAATTTAATAATAATTCGGGCATAACAATTTTGAATTTTACTCGTTATGTTGTTGTTTTGTGTTACAAAATGAAATGGGAAAGCCGAAAACCAAAGAGAGTAGGCAAAATTATAATAACAAATACCACTTTATGAAAGCATTTTTACCCACAATCTGCTTGATGTTCTTAACCATTTTTAGTTCGCAAGCGCAAACTAACGCTCCAGCTGCAAATGCAAATCCATTTCCTACAATTAGTACATTAACAACTTGGGCGAGCTTGAATTCTCAACAACAGTTTGACGTTGCTATTCGTGCTGTTGGATTTAAATTTGAAGTAAAAGAACCAGGTGAAGGATCTACAGCATATACCTACATTCGTAAAGTAACCGTTAACGATGTAAACTATACAGATAGAATTGTGTACAGAATTACAAATAATAATTCGGCAAGTATTATTTCTTTGGTGACTGCTTCTACAGATTTAGTGAGTTTATACACTCCACAATTAACTACTTTTAAAAACAACAACTGTAAAACTGAAATGTCTAAAGACAAAAACACTACTTGCAGCTGTTACGAAAGTGCTAATTTTGCTATCGATCTTTGCGACGAACGTGTAAAATTAACTATGGGTGACGGAAATAAATATTTTGTTTCTGTAGCTAAAAAATAATATTTTAAATATTACTCTTTAATTGATTCCAAATCTTTGCTGACTGTTAAGTTTGTAAAGATTTGGAATTCATTTTTTAGATCAAGTTCGGATTTTTAAGTTCGTACCAAACTTCTAATTCTTCATCGTATTCGAAAGAATTCACAAAATGGAAACCTAATTTCTCTAGAATTTTTCTTGAGTTTTCGTTTCCTGCATCTGCGTAAGCATAAAGCACTTCTACTTTCATTTCGTTAAAAGCGTAATCAACAAAAGCTCTTCCAGCTTCAGTTGCATATCCTTTACCCCAATGTTTTTCAATAAAACGATATCCTAACTCGTAAAAGTTTTTGTGCTTGTTAATTTCGTCTGTAATAAATTTAATTCCAGACCAACCGATAAATTCGTTTGTTTCTTTTAAAACAACTGCCCAGCGACCAATTCCCACTGTTGCATATTGTTTTTGAACGAATTTAATATATTCAATACTTTCTTCTAGATGTTTTACAGGTCTATTACCGACAAATAAATGCACATTCGGATTTGAATCCAATTCGAACATTCCTTCTGCATCAGAAAGTTGTAATTCCCGTAAAATCAAACGTTCGGTTTCTATTGAATTCTTCATCTTTATTTAGTTTAAAATATATCGTGTTACCACTTCGGCAACACCATCATTATTATTTGAAGCCACAATTAAATCGGCTTTATCTCGAAGTTCTGGGGTTACATTATCAACCCAGACTCCTAAACCAGCGTATTCAATCATCGTTAAGTCATTTCCCGCATTTCCTACTGCAATAATTTCACTTTGATGAATTCCCAGTTTATCTGCTAAAAATTTTATGCTTGCTGCTTTATCAATTCCCTGTTGTGCTGCTTCTAAGAAAAAAGGTTTTGACATCGAAACACTCAAATGCGGCATCAGATTTTTCAAATCCTCTTCAAGCGGTTTTAAATATTCAGGATCTTGTAGTAAAATACATTTTACAGCTGGTCTATCTACATAATTTTTAAAGTCTGAAACTTTATGATGTACCATTCCAGTAATTTCTTTTTCTACATCTATATATTCAGAATCAGTTTCGCTTATAATTTGATCATCCAAATACGTGATAATATCTGTTTTCATTTTAACGCTGTAATCGTACAACGCATGAATTTGTTCTACGGTTAGCTTTTGCTCAAATAAAATCAAATCATCCTTTGCAGTGCTAACTATAGCTCCGTTAAACGAAATGATATACGAATCGTTTACATCCAATTCCAACTCTTTTGCATAAGAAGTCATTGCAATTGTAGGTCGTCCCGAAGCCAGAACCACATAAACTCCTTTTGCCTGAGCTTCTAATATTACTTTTTTATTTAAATCTGAAATTTTATGATCGTCTGTCAACAAGGTATCATCCATGTCGAGCACTAACATTTTGTATTGCATCTTTTTTAGTATTCAGTCGCAGTCGCAGTTTTCAGTATCTAAACGGTAAACTACAACTTTTAATTTATTCTTTTTTTAATTTTCAATCGCAGTTTTCAGTATCCAAACTGTAAAACTGCGACTGCAAACTGTGACTTATTAAAGGCTCATTCTAAATTCTTCGATAACAGGATTTGCTTTTGCAAAATCGGTTTCCTGAATAAAAACCTCAACAGCCAAATCTGTTTGACCAAAACCTCCCAGACGAGCCGACTGGATATTATCTTTTTTTACGGTTTCTACATTTGCTTCTTCCAATCTTTCCTGCAAGGCAATTGCTAATATTTCACTACCTGAAAACACTTTCATTAATCCCATGATACTTTATTTTTTATTAAGTTTTCAGTCTCAGTCACAGTTTTTAGTTAAAACCGTCCACTAAAACCATTGATAAAAAAATCCCGACTTACAATAACTGAGACTGTTAACCGGGACTGTAAACTATTTTTTATTCTTCTTCAATATCGTCTTCTTCCTCATCAAGTTCTTCACCATCTTCGTCCATATCAAATAAATAAGGTTCGACCATGATTTTGTCTGCCAAAATTTCGATACGCTCTGTCAAAGTTTCAGAAAAGATAATTCGTTGCACCTTGGCAATACTATTAGAAATACGTGTGATTTTTGGATCATGACGTAATTTCAAAATCGGATCGGCATCATCCACAATAAACATTTTTAGACGATTTACGTTATACCCTGCCGTGCTAAACATATCGTTTAATTTGGTTGGAGTACCAATTAAAACATCGATTCCGGTAGAAACGTAGTTTTTATCGTAATCCATATCGCCTTTTTCGTTTACGCCATAGATTTCCAAATTGGTGTATTTCCCATATTTATTAAAAAGATCCACCATTTCTGTAACTCTCGCTTTGTCTTCAACGATAATCAAAGCTCTAGGAGATTCTTCTGTTTTTCCTGCTAATTGCTGAATTACATTTAAAACAATCGTTGTTGTTTTTCCACTTCCTTTTGGAGAAATAATCACACAATCTGCACCACTTTTTATGGTCGAAAAAGTTTCCATCTGCAATGCATTTGCTTCAGTCAAACCAAATTCGATCAAACCGTCTTGTAATTTCTCGTTTATTTTTTTTAGTTTCATTTCTAAATTTTAGATTTATGATTTTAGATTTCAAATAGAAAAACTAAATCATTTATTTACTTGCAAACAGCTTAACATCTGTTTCAGAGATTTCGTTTCCTCCCAAAATAATAAGTCTTTCTACCACATTTCGAAGTTCACGAATATTTCCTGTCCAATCGTATTCTTGTAATAATTGTATTGCTTGCGCTGAAAATGCTTTAACGGCATTTCCTTGTTCTGAAGCAATTTTCTCTGTAAAATGTCTTATCAAAGCCGGAATATCATCACGTCTTTCATTCAAAGGCGGAACTTTTATCAAAATTACAGCCAAACGATGGTATAAATCTTCACGGAAACGACCTTCGGCAATTTCTGTTTTTAAATCCTTATTCGTTGCCGCAACAACACGAACATCAACTTTAATATCTTTATCTGCACCTACTCTTGTAATCATACTTTCTTGAAGTGCTCTTAAAACTTTGGCTTGCGCCGAAAGACTCATATCGCCTATTTCATCTAAGAAAATAGTTCCTTTATCAGCTGCTTCAAACTTTCCGGCACGATCTTTCACTGCCGATGTAAAAGCACCTTTTACGTGCCCGAACAATTCACTTTCAATCAATTCACTCGGAATTGCAGCACAGTTTACTTCAATTAAAGGAAAACTAGAACGTTCACTTTTTTCGTGTAATTGGTGGGCAACTAATTCTTTTCCGGTTCCGTTTGGTCCCGTAATTAGAACTCTTGCTTCGGTTGGCGCTACTTTGTCAATCATTACTTTAATATGATTAATCGATTCGCTCTCACCAATCATTTCGTAATTTTTGCTGACTTTTTTCTTTAGGATTTTATTTTCAACTACTAATTGTTTTTTATCCAAAGCATTACGAACCGTATTCAGCAAACGATTCAAATCTGGCGGTTTCGAAATATAATCAAAAGCACCTAAACGCATTGTCTGAATTGCCGTTTCCATGTCGCCATGTCCCGAAATCATAACCATCGGAATTTCCGGTTTTATCTTTTTTACTTCTTCTAAAACCTCAACACCGTCCATTTTTGGCATTTTGATATCGCACAAAACCAAATCATAATCGTTGTTTTTTATTTTTTCAAGTCCTGCTACACCATCTTCAGCTTCATCAACTTGATACGAATCATTTTCTTCTGATAATATTTTTACCAAAACCCTTCTGATCGCTGCTTCGTCTTCGATAATTAGTATTTTACTCATTCTTTTTTAAAGGTTCAAAGTTGCAAAGGCACAAAGGTACAAAGTTTAAAAATCTTTGTCGCTTTGTACCTTTGAACTATTGTTATACAATCTTTTTTCTAGGGTATAAAGTATCTGAGGTTTCTAATCACAAAGTAAAAACCTTTGTTCCTTTGCCGCTCTGAACCTTTGCCCCTTCAAAAATTAATATTTAAGCCATTTATACAATTCTTTCCAGCTTGGTTTTTTGCCGTACATTAAAATACCTACGCGGTAAATTTTGGCTGCGAACCAAACTACAAGGAAAAAGGTAGCAAACAATAATGATACCGAAATTGCGATTTGCCACCACGGCACACCAAACGGAATACGCATTAACATTACGATTGGCGATGTTAATGGAATCATTGAAAACGCTACAGCAATTGTTCCGTGTGGATCATTTACAACTGTAAAAAATCCGATATAAACACTTAAAATCAAAGGCATTATAATTGGCAGTAAAAATTGCTGCGAATCGGTTTGATTGTCAACAGCCGCTCCAATTGCAGCGTAAAATGAACTATATAAAAAATATCCTCCAATAAAATAAACTACAAAACCAATTATAATACTTGCAATTGGCAGATTCCATAATTCTGCAATATACATTTGAGCTGAACCTGAAAATTGTTGCTCAGCAGAATGCATCATTTCTGGTGAAATTCTGGCTGATGGCCCCACATTTACTCCAAAAAAAGCAGAAGCCGCAAACATTAATCCTAAACCAATAATCGCCCAGATCATAAATTGTAAAATTCCAGCCAATGAAGTTCCAACAATTTTTCCAATCATTAATTGAAATGGTTTCACTGATGAAATAATAATTTCGATAATTCGGTTTGTTTTTTCTTCAATTACGCTTCGCATTACCATGTTTCCGTAAATGATAATAAACATCATAATCAAGTAACCAAAAGCTCCCCCAATTCCGATTTTAATTTCATTTAAACCTTTCAAACTTTCTTCTCCAGAAGCTTTTACCAAATGAATATTGACATTTGATTGCGCTTTCTGAATTGCCAAAGTATCTAGTTTTAACCTTTCTAAATTTAATTTTGTAATTTTTGAAGCAATAACATCCTGTGTACTTTCGATAAAAGAAATACTCGGGCTGTCATTGGATATAAATTCAACCTTGCCTCCTAAATCGTTAATATTTTCCGTTTTCGGAATAACAATCAAACCATTAAAACTCTCTTTTGCAATACTATCTTTTAAAACTGCAATCTCAACTTCTGATAAATTGTAATACTTAAACTCGGCTCCTTTTTTATTTTCCTTTAAAAAATCGGAAGCAAAAAGTCCTGTTTCGTCATGAATTGCAATGCGTTTGGTCTCTGCCTTCATTGAACTTAAATAGCCAATAAAAACCGCTATCGCCACAAACAAAAGCGGACTCAAAAAAGTCATGACAACAAAAGATTTATTGCGCACTTTGGCAATAAATTCTCTTTTTATAATTAATGAAATAATACTCATAAATATTTTTAAATTTCAAATTCTAAATTCCAAATTCCACTTCAAAGTATAAATTTGGATTTTGGAATTTAATTATTGGAATTTAACTTTTTGTTTTCAGTAACTGTCTGAATAAAAATATCGTTTATACTTGGAATTTTCTCCACAAAATGTGTTACTTGCCCGCGTTGCGTTAGAAGATGCAACAACTCATTTGGCGACGCATTTCCAATTTCGATATTCAATTTCAAATCATCATTTAAAGATTTAAAACTGGCAGGAGAAACAGTAAATTTTTGTGTAATATCATACATCAGACCTTCAACATTATTCGTCAAAATTCCTACTTCAAAACTATGAGTTCGAAACTGGCGTTTTACATCACCTACTTTTCCTTCAATCAGTTTATTTGATTTATGAATTAAAGCAATATTTTCGCAAAGTTCTTCTACACTTTCCATTCTATGTGTAGAGAAAATAATGGTTGAACCTTGTTCTTTTAATGCCAAAATTTCATCTTTAATAATATTAGCATTAACTGGATCAAATCCGGAGAAAGGTTCATCTAAAATCAGCAGTTTTGGTTTATGCAATACGCAAACCACAAATTGGATTTTCTGTGCCATTCCTTTAGAAAGTTCTTGGATTTTCTTATTCCACCAACCTTGAATTCCCAAACGATCAAACCAATAATCCAATTGTTTTTTAGCTTCAGTTTTAGAAAGTCCTTTCATCTGAGCCAAATACAAACACTGCTCGCCCACTTTCATAGAGCTATACAAACCTCTTTCTTCTGGAAGGTATCCGATAGTTTGTACGTGTTTGGGTTGTAGTTTTTCACCATCCAAAATTATTTCGCCACTATCGGGCATTGTAATTTGGTTTATGATTCTGATAAGAGAAGTTTTTCCAGCTCCATTCGGACCTAAAAGTCCATATATACTGCCTTTGGGCACATTTAATGAAACTTCGTTAAGCGCTACATAATCGCCGTATTGTTTTACGACGTTACGTACTTCAAGTAAGTTGCTCATGTTATTTTTAAGGATTTACTGCGTTACTTAGCCTGTTAAGACTCAGCGACTGTAAAAGTAAATAATTCGAAGCGAAATTGTGTCATATAACGCAAAAAACCCATTCCAATTTATGTTGGAATGGGTTTTTGATATATTACTTTTAAAAAGTTTAGCTTATGAAAACATATCTTTTACTTTTTCAAAGAATGATTTCTCTGATTTTTCTGGACTTGGAGCAAAATGCTCATCAGTTAAGGCATTTTCAAAGAATTGTTTTTGTTCTTTATTTAATGTTTTTGGAGTCCAAACGTTAACATGAACTAGTAAATCACCACTTCCGTAACCATTTAAACTTGGAATTCCTTTTCCTTTCAATCTTAAGATTTTTCCAGACTGAATTCCTTCTTCTAATTTAATACGAACTTTTCCGTTGATCGCTTCGATATCTTTTGAAGCTCCCAAAACAGCTTCAGGGAAACTGATATATAAATCGAAGTGAACATTTTCACCTTCACGTTTCAAGAATTCGTGCTCAATTTCTTCAATCGCAACAATTAAATCTCCAGGAATACTGTTTCCTGGTGCATCGTTACCTTTGTTAGCCACTTTTAACTGCATTCCGTCAACAACTCCAGCAGGAATTTTGATTGATACAGTTTCGTCTTCCTGAACCATTCCTTGTGAATCTGCTTCAGAAGGTTTTTTATCTAAAATCTGGCCAGAACCACCACAAGTAGGACAAGTAGATGCAGATTGCATTCTTCCTAAAATGGTATTGGTTACACGCATTACTTGACCTTGACCATTACAAGTCGTACAAGTTTTGTACGTTACACCTTTTGCCTGAACTTTACGTTTTACTTTTACTTTTTTCTCTACTCCATTTGCAATTTCCTCTAAAGTCAATTTCACTTTAATTCGAAGATTGCTTCCTTTAGCACGACGAGGACCTCCGCCTCCGCCTCCGAAACCGCCAAATCCGCCACCAAAAATATCACCAAATTGGCTGAAAATGTCATCCATATTCATACCGCCGTGACCACCACCAAATCCGCCAGAACCATCAAATGCTTGATGACCATATTGATCGTATTTCGCTTTTTTCTGCGGATCACTTAAAACTTCATAAGCTTCTGCTGCCAATTTGAAGTTTTCTTCTGCCTCTTTGTCGCCTGGGTTTTTATCAGGGTGGTATTTTAAAGCACTTTTTCTGTATGCTTTTTTAATTTCGGCAGCATCAGCATTTTTTGAAATGCCTAGTATTTCGTAAAAATCTTTTTTCATAATTGAATCAAATTCCAAATCTTAAAAATTCCAAAATCCAAAATGAATTTGAAATTCTTAATTTGCATTTTTTAGTTTCCAACAACAACTTTAGGGAAACGAATAATTTTGTCTCCTAATTTGTATCCTTTTTCAATAACATCTACAATTTTCCCTTTTAATTTGTCAGACGGAGCTGGAATTTGGGTAATTGCCTCAGCGATATCAGCATTGAAAGCATCTCCTGCCTGAATTTCAACTTGCTCTAAACCTTTAGAAACTAAAGTGTTTTTCAATTTTTCATGAATCAACTCTACACCTTTTTTAAGGTTTTCGTCGTCAGATTTGTTGATTTCTACTGCAGCTCTGTCAAAATCATCTAAAACTGGAAGCATTGCCAATAAAACTTCTTGGTTTGCTGTTTTAAATAATTCAAGACGCTCTTTTGAAGTTCTTTTTTTGTAATTTTCAAATTCGGCGAATAATCTCAAAAACTTATCTTTTTCTTTAGCCAAGTCTTGAGCCAATTGCTCTTCAACACTTAATTCTTCAACAATTAACTGCTCTCCATTAGCGTTAGTCTCTATCGTTGCATCATCTAATTCCTGATCGAATTCTGTATTTTCCGTAGTCATATTACTTTTATTTTTAAAAATATTTTTAAACTTCATTTTTATTTCTTTTTGTTGGATTGCAAAAGTACTGCCAAATCTTGTAAAATGTCAAATTGTCACTTTATTAATTATGAGACTTTTAAAAAACAAAAATAGCCAATTAAAATTTAGTATAATTTTAAGACTATTACGTTATAGTTATTTTATCTTTGATAGCATAAAAGAATAAATTATTACCACCAAAATTGAATTTAAGGGTTGGCCTCGGCCTCAAAATAATTATTAATTCAAATTTACCTTATATTAAAAAAAGCTTCGCCTATAGAGACGAAGCTTTTTTTTATGTTTGAGCTTTTTTATTATGACAAAGTTGTCATTTATTTTTTGCACGGGCGGAGGGATTCGAACCCCCATCAACGGTTTTGGAGACCGCTATTCTACCCTTGAACTACGCCCGTAACTTGAGGTGGCAAATTAAAAGCATTTTTTCTTGTCCCGCAACTATTTCACGCAGATTTAAAAAGTTTTAAAACCTTATAAAACCTATCTAATTAAGAATCAAAACTTAATCTATTGATTTTAACTAAAACTTTTTTTATCTCTAGTTAGACTTGCCTTTAAAGTTTACAATAAAGCATTCTTTAATCCGTCAAAATCAACAGAAACCTGCTCTCCTGTCACTAAATTTTTAAGCGCAAAAGTATTCGATGCAATTTCCTGATCTCCAGCAATTACCGCAAATGGAATCAAACGTTTGTCTGCATATTGAAATTGTTTCCCCACCTTTACATTGTCAGGATACAATTCTACTTTTATATTTTCTTTTCTTAATTTCTGAATCGCTTTTGAAGCATACAACGCTTCTTTGTCTCCAAAATTTAAAAATATTGCTTTTGAAGTAGCCACAACTGTTTCTGGAAACAATTCCAATTTCTCTAAAACTAAATAGATTCTATCTAAACCAAAAGAAATTCCAACACCACTCATATTTTTCAAGCCAAAAATACCAGTCAAATCGTCGTATCTTCCACCGCCGCCAATAGAGCCCATTGAAACCGTTTTTGGTGCTGCAACTTCAAAAATAGCTCCAGTATAATAATTAAGACCACGAGCCAAAGTCACATCCAAATCTAAAATTGCAGTTGACAAACCTAAATCGGCCACATTGTCGCAAATGAATTTTAATTCTTCAACGCCTTTCATCCCTTCTTCTGATGAAGACAACAATTCTGAAAGCTGATTGATTTTATCTGCAAAAGTTCCTGAGAAACTAAAAAGTGGCTGTACTTTTACCAAAGCTTCTTCAGAAATTCCTTTTTCGATCATTTCTTTCTTTACGCCATCTTCTCCAATTTTATCTAATTTATCCAGCGCAACTGTAAAATCGATTAATTTATCTGAAGCACCAATTACCTCGGCAATTCCAGATAAAATTTTTCTGTTGTTGATTTTAATTGTAACACCTTCTAAACCTAAAGCGGTAAAAACAGTATCGTACAATTGAACCAGCTCAACTTCTTGCCATAGCGATTTTGAACCCACAACATCGGCATCGCATTGAAAAAATTCCCTATAACGACCATTTTGTGGATTATCTGCTCTCCAAACAGGTTGGATTTGGTATCTTTTAAATGGAAATTCAATTTCGCTTTGGTGTTGCACCACATATCTTGCAAACGGAACTGTCAAATCGTAACGCAATGCTTTCTCAGAAATTTTTTCCGTGAATTTATTCAACTCAATTCTTTGTTCTAAAGTAATTGTTTGAGCAGAATTCATTTGCAATTCTTCAATTGATCCTGGCAATTCAATTTTCTTTTTATCATAGAAAAAGTTACCCGAATTTAAAATTTTAAAAATCAAGCGATCTCCTTCTTCTCCATATTTCCCCAATAAAGTATCTGAGTTTTCAAAAGAAGGCGTCTCGATTGGCTGGAAACCAAATTTCTCAAAGTTACTTTTTATTGTTTGAATAATATACTGGCGTTTTGACACCTCTGTAGGTGAAAAATCTCTTGTTCCTTTCGGTACGCTTGGTTTTGAAGCCATCTTCTTTTTATTTTAGATTGTTGATTTTAGATTTTAGATTTTTTTGAAACTAAAATACAAAACCTTTAATATTGTTTTTTTGTTGATTCACACTTCGTCTTTACGAATTTCCAACTTTCGACTTAATTTAAAATCGCCTGCAAATATCTTACTTTTTAAAATAAATAATAACACTTCGAAAACAAACTTGTAACAAAAACCGTATTTTCGTGACAAATTGGTCATGATGCTAAAATTATTTAAAGAAAATATCCGAATTGCGTTTGGTTCCATCAAAACCCAAATTCTGCGTACTGTTCTTACCGTTTTAATTATCGCTATTGGAATTACCGCTTTAGTTGGAATTCTAACTGTTGTTACAGCACTTGAAAACACTGTTTCAACCAATTTTGCATCAATGGGAGCCAATACTTTCAACATCAATCAGTACGAAAACAATATTAAAAACCGTGGCGGAAATGAACGTGAAATTGTAAACCCAATTATTTCTTATCCAGAAGCTGTTGCTTTCAAAAACAAATACAAATATCCTTTTACAGAAACTTCTCTTTCATTTACAGCTACTTCAAAAGCCGAAGTAAAATATTTAGACACTAAAACAGATCCTGAGATTAAAGTTGTAGGTGTTGACGAGCATTTTATTTCAAACTCTGGTTTAGAAACTACATTAGGACGTTCATTTAATCAATTCGATATTGAAAACAACACTTATTCTTGCGTTGTAGGTTCTGATTTTGAAAAAGGCTTATTAAAAGATGTCAATCCTATTGACAAAATAATTTCAATTCGAGGTGCCAGATTTAAAGTCATTGGAGTTTTAAAAGAAAAAGGTTCCACTTTTGGAAACAGTCAGGATTTACGTGTTTTAATTCCGATTCAGGTAGCGAGATCTTTATTTACTGCGCCAAATATCAATTATACCATAAGTGTCATGGTTTCTAAAAAAGAAGTTTTAGATCAAGCTATTGACAATGCAACAAGCACCATGCGAAGAGTTCGTAAATTAAGTCCTGTGCGAGATAATAATTTTGGAATTGGCAGAAGCGACGATTTAATAAATAGAATTTTAGGAATTACACAATATCTTGATTGGGCTTCGGCCATTATTAGCATTATTACCATTTTAGGATCATCTATTGCTTTAATGAATATTATGATTGTTTCGGTTACAGAACGTACTCGAGAAATTGGTGTTCGCAAAGCTTTAGGAGCAAAAAGATCAACCGTTGCTTTTCAATTTTTTATTGAAACTTTACTAATCGGGCAAATTGGAGGTCTTGTTGGAATTATTCTAGGTATGCTTATGGGATTTGGAATAGCAAGCGCTATGAAATTTACATTTGTAATTCCATGGGTAGCGATTCTGATCGCTTTTGGCACAAGTTTTATGGTGGCTATCGTTTCTGGTTTGTATCCAGCAATTAAAGCCTCAAAGTTAGATCCTATCGAAGCTTTGCGTTACGAATAATTATTTAGTCGCAGTTTTCAGTTTTCAGTCGCAGTAGACCACTGAAAACTGAGACTGAAGACTGAAAACTATCAAACATGCCCTTTCAACATACGATCATTATCGTAAATATCTTTTCGCAATTCGACATTTTTAAAATCCATATTTTCTAATAAATCAATCATTTCTTTTCCAAGATATTGGTTGATTTCAAAATACAATTTTCCTTTTTCGAAAAGACCTTTTTTTGCCAGTTCTGCAATTTTTCTGTAGAAAATCAAAGCATCATTATCTTCAACAAAAAGTGCCAAATGAGGTTCGTAATCCAAAACATTTTTTTTGATTTCTTCCTTTTCTAAATTTCTGACATAAGGCGGATTAGAAACTATAATATCAAAATTACATCTCAGTTGTTCTGTCTCTAAAATATCTAAAAGCACAAAAGTCACATCAACATTATTTCTAACAGCATTTCTTTTTGCCGTTTCAATAGCTTTTTTAGAAACATCGATAGCTACCACTTCTGCATTTGGAAGATTTTTTGCTAGAGAAATAGCAATACAGCCACTTCCAGTTCCGATATCCAGAATCTTTATTTTCTTTGATTTATCTGGACTTGCATTTTCATTGATAATCCATTCTACCAATTCCTCTGTTTCTGGTCTTGGAATTAAAACATTTTCATTTACTTCAAAATCTAAACCATAAAAATGTGTTTTACCCAGTAAATACTGAATTGGAACTTCATTTTTTAAATGTTTTAAGATTTCATCCCATATAATAAAATCATTCTCTTCAAACATCAATTCATGATTTAATGCTAAATCAATCTGACGAAGTTTATGTTTGTCTTCCAGAACTAAATAAAAAAAACTCTCCGCTTCGTACGCATCGTAAAAAGGCGATAATTCTTTTATAAATTGAGTACGGTATTGTTTAATTTTCATTTGATATTTTTGAACATTATGTTATCAGCATGCACTGATTTTTCACTCCAATAAGTCTCGTTTGTTAAGATTTGTTACATCTTTTCTACAAAACTTTCAACATCCAAACAGGGCAAGAATTATGCCCGGTTGCTCCCATTGGAGCGTCTAAATATTCAAATCCAGATTTTTTATACAACTTTTGCGCAGCATGCATAAAAGGCATAGTTTCTATATAACATTTTTCAAACCCAAAAGTTTTCGCTTGTTCCAAACATTTTTCCATTAATTTGGCTCCAATTCCTAAACCTCTTGTTTTGGGCAAAAAATACATTTTTTGCAATTCACAAATTTTTGGATCGCCATTCTCCAGAGGCGCAATTCCCGCACACCCTACAATTTCTCCATCACTTTCAACAACAAAATATATAGATTTCGCTTTGCTGTACTCTTCAAACATTAAATCCAAATAAGGATCTTCATACGCAGTTCCTACTTTTGGTATTTCCATTTCATCAAAAACCGATCTGATTAAACTTGCAACTGATTGATTATCTTCCTTTTCAATTGCTCGTATAAGCCAATTTACCATTTTTTTCATTCTAAATCATTATAAACACAAAAGTAAATATTGTTTTTTGATCCTATCACAACTAACTGGATTGTTTCACAACTTAAGCTAAGACATTAGACAAAAACTTTAAAATTAATTACTTTTGCACTGTGAATATACATGAAAAATACATAAAACGCTGTATAGAGCTGGCACAAAATGGGCTTGGAACGACATATCCAAACCCAATGGTTGGAAGCGTAATTGTTTATGATGGGCAAATTATTGGCGAGGGTTGGCATAAAAAAGCAGGCGAACCACATGCGGAAGTTAATGCAGTAAATTCTGTCAAAGATAAATCATTGCTGAAAAAAGCAACAATTTACGTAAGCCTGGAACCTTGCAGTCATTTTGGAAAAACACCTCCTTGTTGTGATTTGATTATTGCTAATGAAATTCCGAATGTAGTTGTTGGAACTGTTGATCCAAACGAAAAAGTTGCCGGAAAAGGTATTTTAAAACTAATCGAAGCCGGAGCAAATGTTACTGTTGGAGTTTTAGAAGAAGAATGCAACCAATTAAACAAACGTTTCTTTACATTTCATCAAAAAAGGAGACCTTACATTATCTTGAAATGGGCAGAAAGTCAGGACGGATTTTTGTCTCCTGAAAAAGTTTTAGGACAAGAAAGAAAACCTGTTTGGATTACCAATCCATATTCTAGACAACTTGTTCATAAATGGCGAACTGAAGAACAGGCTATTCTAGTTGGAACACAAACTGTAGTTGACGACAACCCAAAATTGAATGCACGAGATTGGGACGGAAACAATCCGACAAGAGTGGTGATTGATCAAAATAATCGAATTGATGAAAACAGTTTTATTTTTGATGACACTGTAAAAACCATCATTTTTTCTAAAACAGCAAAACCATCAAAAGAGAATACTCAATTTGAAGTAATTGATTTTGACCAAAATATCATTCCTCAAATAGTAGCTGTTTTATATCAACATCAAATTCAATCAATCATTATTGAAGGTGGAAAACAAACATTACAATCTTTTATAGATGAAAATCTTTGGGATGAAGCTCGAATTTTTATCGGAAAAACGGATTTTAACAAAGGAACAAAAGCTCCAGTTATTTCAAGAAAAAACAGTATAAAAACCAATATTTTAAACGACGAATTAATACAGATTAGAAATTATGATTGATGCAATAATTTTTGACTTTGGAGATATTTTTATCAATTTAGATAAACCTGCCACCATTTCTGGTTTACAAAAATTGGGAATGAAAGAATGGAATGCTGACTTTGATCAATTAAACTTTTCATTTGAAGTTGGAGGTATTTCGCCAGAAGATTTTATCGGCGGTTTTCAAAAACAATTGCCAAATGCTTCTAAAGAAGATATCCTAAAGGCTTGGAATGCTATTTTAGCTGATTTCCCATTTTACCGCTTAGAATTTCTTCAGGAATTATCTAAAAAATACCGCCTGTTTTTATTGAGCAATACCGATTCTATTCATATCAATACTTTTGAAACTAAAAGTGGCGTTTCTTTTTACAAAGATTTTTATGCTTGTTTTGAGAAAGTTTATTTTTCGTTTGATATCGGAATGAGAAAACCAGATCCAAAAATCTATGAATTTGTTTTAGAACAAAATAATCTCGTTGCAGAAAACACTTTGTTTGTTGATGACAAAACAGAAAACACAGACAGCGCCGCAACCCTAGGAATTAAAGTATGGAATCTTCAAGTTGGAAAAGAAGATGTGGTTGATCTTTATAAAAAGAACATACTTTAAGAATAAAAATTAAGACACAGATTAAAGGATTTACACAGATTTCCCCAAAAAAAAAATCCTTTAAAATCCTTTAATCTGTCGCAAAAAAATAAAATAGAATTTAGAATACAGCTTTTGGAAATTAACGATACTTATCAAACTATTGCTTTTGCATCTGAAGAAATACTGTTTAAAGAAAAAGGCAGTAAATTCTTTGGTTATGCCTTTCCAATAGATCATGAAGATGAAGTAAAACCTATTATTGAAGACCTCAAAAAACAACATCCACATGCAGTACATTATTGCTATGCCTACCAAATAGGTGTTGGAAATAAAATTTCCTATCGTGCAAATGATGACGGTGAACCCAGCAATACTGCAGGAGCGCCAATTTACGGACAAATACAATCTTTTGGATTAACCAACGTTCTTGTAGTGGTGGTTCGTATTTTTGGCGGAGTAAAATTAGGTGTTGGCGGTTTGATTGCAGCTTATAGAACAACTGCTCAAATGACTTTAGAAGTCTGCGACATTGTTGAAAAAACAATCGATGTCGAATTTTTAATTTCTTTTGATTACAAAAACATGAATAAAGTAATGCGAGTTATCAAAGAAAAAAAATTAGAAATCGTGTCTCAAGAAATGGAAATGGATGAAATTTCAGGACTGCCAATTGGAAAAATTGTGACAAAAACACGAAAAAAAAATGCCGAAACTGTGTTCAGCATTTTTGATTTAATGTTCGAAATTGATATTAAATTAGTATAAATTAACATCAAAATCTTACTCATTTTAACAATTATTCAAGAGATTTAAATATTTCCAAAATATAGTCTGGAGGAGCTGTTGGACGACCCGTTTTTAACGCTACAAATACCAAAATAAATGTCGCAGTTGTTAATAACTCATTTGCCTCATTATAGATTGCACAGTCAAATTCGATCTTCACAGAAGAGTGACTTTTGAAAGTTGTATGAATTGTTAAAAGTTCATCATATCTCGCCGATTTTTTGTAATTTATGTTCATGTTCACAATCGGGAGGCCAATTCCGCTTTCTTCCATGCTTTTATACGAAACCCCTTTATTTCTAAGCCATTCCACGCGTCCGATTTCAAAATAAGGAACATAATTTCCGTGATAAACGACTCCCATTTGGTCGGTTTCTGAGTAACGAACTCGTACTTGAGTCTGGTGATTTTTCATTGATAAAATATTAAAAAAATTCGAATTTAAAAAGCCCTTTTACAACTTTTTTTTATAAAATTAGATACCAAAATATTTTTTTTTACAGAAATTTGTTCACATATTTGTTATCCCGAAATACGGAATAAAATTGCTCCATTTTTATTAGGAGAATCTTTATAACAATAATAAAAAATTTATCTGAATCTATGACTAAAACTGCTCAATCGGTATGGGAAAACTGTTTGTCCTTTATAAAGGATAATATTCAAGACCAAGCATATAAAACTTGGTTTGAGCCAATCAAATCAGTTGAGCTAACCGACAACGCATTATATATTCAAGTTCCAAGTAAATTTTTCTACGAGTGGCTAGAAGAACACTACGTAAAATTGTTGAAAGTTGCGCTTACCAAAGAACTGGGAAAAAACGCAAAGTTACTCTATAAAATTAAAATGGAGAACACTTATGGCAACAAACAGCCGTTTACCGAGCAGCTGCCAAGTGCCAACAGAGTGCCAATGAAACCACAAGAGGTTGATGCTCCGTTTAAAAACTTAAATCCTGAACTAAAAAATCCGTTTGTAATTCCTGGAATTAGAAATTTAAAAATCGAGTCTCAGTTAAATCCGAACTACAGTTTTGACAATTTCTTAGAAGGAGATTCTAACCGTTTGGCTCGTTCTGCAGGTATGGCGGTTGCTAACAAACCTGGAGGAACTTCATTTAATCCGTTATTGATTTTTGGAGGAGTTGGTTTAGGAAAAACACACTTAGCACATGCTATAGGTGTAGAAGTAAAAGATAAGTATCCAGAAAAGACCGTTTTATATATTTCTGCTGAGATTTTCACGCAACAATACATTGATTCTGTTAAAAAGAATAATCGTAATGATTTTATTCACTTTTATCAGTTAATCGATGTTTTGATTATTGATGACGTTCAGTTTTTATCTGGAAAATCAGGAACACAAGACGTATTCTTCCATATATTCAACTATTTGCACCAAAACGGAAAACAAGTAATCTTAACTTCAGACAAAGCTCCTGTTGACATGCAGGATATCGAACAAAGATTATTGTCTCGTTTTAAATGGGGATTATCTGCAGAATTACACCAACCTGATTACGAGACTCGTATTTCAATCTTAAAAAACATCTTATATCGTGATGGTGTAGAAATGCCAGAAGATATTTTAGAATATGTGGCTCGTAACATTAAAAGTAATGTTAGAGAGCTTGAAGGTGCAATTATCTCTTTAATTGCTCAGTCTTCTTTCAACAAAAAAGAAGTTACAATCGAGTTAGCGAAAAGCGTTGTAGAGAAATTTGTTAAAAATGTAAAGAGAGAAATCTCTATTGATTATATTCAGAAAATCGTTTCAGACTATTTCCAATTAGATATTGAAACACTTCAGTCTAAAACAAGAAAGAGGCACGTTGTACAAGCAAGACAATTAGCCATGTTTTTTGCAAAGAAATTTACTAAAGCTTCTTTAGCAAATATTGGTTCGCAAATTGGAGATCGCGATCACGCAACGGTTCTTCACGCTTGTAAAACAGTTGACAATTTAGTTTCTACAGACAAACAATTTAAAAAGTTTGTTGAAGACATCAATAAAAAACTAACGCTTTAAGACGTACCATGCCTGTAAAAATCTTAATGGTTTGTTTAGGGAATATCTGTAGATCTCCTTTAGCAGAAGGAATTTTAGCTTCTAAATTACCTCAAGATAAATTCTTTGTCGATTCTGCAGGGACAGGTTCTTGGCATGTTGGCCATTGTCCAGACAAACGTTCGATTGAAGTAGCCAGAAAAAACGGCATCAACATTAGTCAGCAAAAAGGAAGACAAATTAAATCAAGTGATTTTGACGAGTTTGATTACATTTATGTAATGGACAATTCTAATTTCAACGATGTGAGTCACTTGGCTAAAAGACCAGAACACAAAACTAAAATTCATTTAATTCTGAATGAATTATTTCCAGATGAAAATGTAGATGTCCCAGATCCTTATTATGGTGCTACAAACGGATTTGAAAACGTTTATCAAATGCTTGACGAAGTAACCGATATCATCGCAGATAAATTGATCAAAAAACACGCATAACTTCAATTCAATTGTTTCAGAAACTGAGATAATTGAATTTTTTAATTTTAAATACTTACACATGAAACTTCTCGGAAAATTATATCTTATTCCAACAACAATGGGCGAAAGCGATCCGATGGATGTTTTACCTCAAACCGTTAGAAGAACGATAGAAGTTATCGACCATTATATTGTAGAAAACGACAAAACAGCTAGAAAATCTATAAAAGCAGTTTATCCAGAGAAAAAACAATCTGAACTCGTTCTTTTTACTTTAAACAAAAGAACTGAAACCAGTGAGCATTTAGATTTCATACAGCCTTTATTGGAAGGAAAAAATATGGGTTTAATGAGCGAAGCAGGCTGTCCAGGAGTTGCAGATCCAGGCGCGGTAATTGTAAAACTGGCACATGAAAAAGGAATTCAGGTTGTTCCTTTAGTTGGACCTTCTTCTATCCTATTGGCTATGATGGCTTCGGGAATGAATGGTCAGAGTTTTACTTTCAACGGATATTTACCAATTGATAAAGACGAGAAAAAATCGGCAATTCGTCATTTTGAGAAATTATCTTATGATAAAAATCAATCGCAGTTATTCATCGAAACGCCATATAGAAATAATAAACTCATTGAAGATCTTTTACAGATTTTAAGTCCTGCAACTCATCTTTGCATTGCAACCGATATTACATTACCAACAGAGTTTATCAAAACTTTAAAAGTAGCTGATTGGAAAAAATTAAAAATTGATATTGATAAACGTCCTACGATTTTTATTATTCATAAAATGTAATTGATTTTAGATTATGAAAAAGTCTCTAATTTTAATATTGATTTTGATCTGCTTCACACAATGTAATTCTGCAACAGAACCTAAAGTTTCAAAGGATAATAAAACAGAAAAAAGTATTATTGATAGAAATCTTAATGAAGAATCTGTTTCTGAAATTAAACCAACTATTGATAATGATATCGTTCAAATAAAAGAAGACACCACAATATACGATATTGACTCAATAGATGTAAAACCTGATTTTGAAGGAGGAATTGTAAAGCTTCATAAATTTATTAGACAAAATTTTAAATACCCTGAAGAAGAAGGATTATTAGGGCAAGTCAACGTAAATTTTATAGTAGAAAAAGACGGCAATCTCAGTGATATAAAAATCACAAGAGATATAGGATTTGGCACAGGAAACGAAACAATTCGTATTTTGAAAAAATGTCCAAAATGGTTTCCTGGTAAGCAAAATGACTCACTTGTAAGAGTTCGCTACTATTTAACGATCCCAATAAATACAAATCATGAGTAAACTTCCAAACGTAACTACAAGCATATTTACGGTAATGTCAAAAATGGCAGCTGAATATAATGCGATAAATCTTTCTCAGGGATTTCCAAACTTTCCTGTTGATGAAAGACTGACCGATATCGTTGCAAGATTATCAAAAGAAAACGTTCATCAATATACACCAATGGCAGGTTATCCGCCTTTGATGAACAAAATTGCTCAATTAACTCAGAGTTCTTACAATAGAACAATCAATCCTGATACAGAACTTTTAGTTACAGCTGGCGCAACACAAGGAATTTTCACCACTATTTTGGCTTTAGTAAAAGAAAATGACGAAGTAATTATTCTTGATCCGAGTTACGATTCTTATGAATCTCCTGTTTTACTATGCAAAGCAAAACCCGTTCGAGTAGCATTAAATGACGATTATACTCCAAATTGGGATAGAATTGAAAAAGCATGTTATGGAAAAACCAGAATGATGATTATCAATAATCCGCATAATCCAACTGGAAAAATTTTAACCAAAAATGATTTTATTCAGTTAAAAAATCTTCTAGAAAAATATCCAGACATCATCATTTTGTCTGATGAAGTTTACGAATACATCACTTTTGAAGAAAAACATATTTCAGCTCATACCAAAGATTTTCTTTTAGATCGTTGTATTATGGTTTCTTCTTTCGGAAAATCTTTTCATATTACAGGCTGGAAAATTGGTTACACGATTGCACCAGAACATTTAATGAAAGAAATCAAAAAAGTA
>NZ_DASWYK010000232.1:0-1921 GCF_036405015.1 Flavobacterium sp.
ATTGTCTTTTACAGTTTCGGCTTTGCTCTTAGGTTTGCAGTAATTTTGCTGGTATAGAGTTTTAATTTTTGATTCTCTAATGGCATAAAAAATACGGTTCTTTTTTGTTGATTTTTAATGCCTGCCGAGACTGTTAATTATTATGCTTTCTAACACATAAACCACTTTTTTTTGGATAGTTATTATGTAACTATTCACGGGGAACCCTTATTCATTTTTTAAAATTATGGTCTCTGTAAGCCTTTTAGCAAATGTTTCCAAAAACAACTTTTTATATATTTAAACCAATCGATTATGAAAACAGGAATAACATTTAGTGCTTTTGACCTGCTGCATGCAGGGCATGTTAAAATGCTTGAAGAAGCAAAACAGCATTGTGATTATTTAATTGTTGGTCTACAGACAGACCCGACTTTAGACCGCCCCACAAAAAATAAACCTACACAGACTGTTGTTGAAAGATACATACAGTTAAAGGCCTGTAAATTTGTTGATGAAATCGTTCCTTACGCTACAGAACAAGATTTGGAAGATATCTTAAAAGCGTTTGCTGTAGATGTAAGAATCTTGGGAGACGAATATAAAGACAGAGATTTTACTGGTAGAACATATTGCGAAGAAAAAGGAATCGAATTGTATTTTAATACCAGAGATCATCGTTTTTCTAGTACTAATTTGCGTAATGAAGTTTATCAAAGAGAAGTTTTAGTGCATTCGAATGGAAATTAAAAAGGTCACACACGTTGTTTTAACTGGAGGTGTCGGAAGCAGATTATGGCCTCTTTCCAGAAAAACTTTACCGAAGCAATATCTCGATATTTTTGAAGGACAGTCGCTTTTTGAAAAGACAGTTGCTCGTAATCTAGAGATATCTGATCAAACGATAGTAGTCGGAAATATCGAAAATTACAAAATGAGTAATGCGATTATGTCTAAGTTCGATAAACCTTTTATGCATATCGTTGAAGCTCTTCCACGTAATACGGCTGCAGCAATTGCATTTGCAGCTCTTTTATCAGATCCAGATGATATTTTACTAATTACTCCTTCCGATCATATAATTGATGGTGATGATTTGTATAATGACGCTTTGCAAAAAGCAATTCAACTTGCTAGTCAGAATTATTTGGTCACTTTTGGTATAAAACCAACTAAACCGGAAACGGGTTACGGTTATATTGAATTTGAGAATGAAAATGTAATTGCATTTCATGAAAAACCAAATTTTGAAACAGCAACAAATTATCTGGAAAACGGAAATTATTTCTGGAATAGCGGACTTTTTTGTTTCAAAGCGGACAAGTTTCTGGCAGAACTTGAACGTCAGGAACCTGAAGTGTACAGAGCCTCAAAAATTGCTTGGGAAGAAAACAAAGATGGATTTCTAGATGCTGAATTGTCATTAAACATTCCTTCCATAAGTATTGATTATGCCGTAATGGAAAGAAGTTCAGACATTAAAGTTGTTCCCGCTCATTTTGAATGGTCTGACCTTGGTTCTTTCGAATCGGTTTATGATTATTTAGTAAAAAAAGGTCATAAGGCCGATGCAAATGGAAATATTCTCATAGGATCTGCTGTACATACTTCTTTTATTGGAGTAGAAAACTGTGTTCTAGTTCATACTCCTGATGCTTTTCTCGTAGTAAAAAAAGAAAATTCTCAAGAAGTTAAGCAAGTGTATCAGGAATTAGAAGCTGTTAATTCTCCATTATTATAACAGAGCTTTTATAGAATATCCAAAACAAAAAACACAATACCCACCAAACTCTATAATATCACAATATGACTAACACACCAAAAATAGCTTTAATTACCGGGATTACGGGACAAGACGGCGCATACTTAAGCGAGTTTTTACTTAAAAAAGGGTATATCGTTCACGGACTTAAAAGACGTTCTTCTTTATTTAATACCGATC
>NZ_DASWYK010000233.1:0-7487 GCF_036405015.1 Flavobacterium sp.
AATTTTTTTCTTTGGTACAATCATCAAAACCAATAAAACCAGTAAAAATATCATTGATATAAAGTGGTAAAATCAAAATAGATTTGATTTCATTATTGATTAAAAGTGTCTTGAAAAAACCTTCGTCTAAGTTGCGGGTTAGTGTATTCAGGATTTTTTTCTGTTGTGCCGCCTCATAGATTTCTTTCAGATTTTCTTCGGTCATATGACGCAAAGGCGTAATTTGATGTTCGATGCCTTCTCGAGACCATTTGTATTTCTGGCTTACAGTATTATAAATTGGATCTTTTTCGTAATAGTACATATGATCCACTTTTGCTGCTTTTCCAATAATATCGTAGGTTTCCTGGAACATTTGCTGTGTTGTTTTGCTAAGCAGGAATTTTTCTGTACACAAAGAAAGTGCAGACAAAAGCTGACTTTTAAATTCTAATTTTCTTTCTGCTTCCAAGCGCATTTGAGAAGAAATAGCAAGCGAAATTACATCTGAGATCGTTCGAGCATAATTGATGTCTTCATTATCCCATTCGCGTTTTTTTTCAGTGCTTTCAAAACAAACTACTCCAGCCAGTTGTCCTGTTAGAAAAATAGGAACATCCAACATCGATTTGATATTGTTCTTGGTGAAATATAATTTTTGAAATTCAGATGTTTCTAATTTATTGAAAACGTCGGGTGCATTAATAATAGCTTTGTTGCTTAAAGTCTCAAAATAAATTGGATAAGATTCTTTGTTCAAAATGTTTTTATCACTCAGGTTTTGATTATCAAGACTGAAAAGATTTTTGCAAGTAATTATGTCTTTATGATATTTCCAAAAGCTTACACGATTAGCGCGACTGATTAAAGTAGCTTCTTTTAGTATAAGATCGATAACAATATTTAGTTTGTCATACTTACTAAAGTCGGTTGTAGATAATCTTTTGGTTGAATTATTGTAGGCTTCGATTTTTTTAAGGCGCCTTTTTTTCTCTTTCTCAATGTTTTTTTTCTCGGTAATATCCCTAGCAATTCCAGAGAAACCTGTTGTGTGTCCGAGGTCATTTTTGCGAACGATAATTTTTTGTGAAATCCATATTTCTTCTCCATTTTTCTTTAAAATAGGAATTTCAATTACAGGATAATTATTGTCGTTAAGAACTAAATTTTCATAAAAGTCAGCAGCACTTTTGATGTAATGTTCATGAATGATATTAGAATAATGTTTTTTAATGATTTCATTTTCAGAATAACCAAGAATTGCAAAGCCAAATTCATTTATAAAAGTAAAATGACCTTCGGCGTCAATTTCAAAAATAATATCTGTTGCAGTCTGAATTAGATTTTTGTATTGATCCTGAACAATTATCTGCTCTGTTACATCCTGACCAATACTGATAATTAAATTGTCAGAGAATTTTTTATCTTTCCACTGAATGTATTTAAACTCTCCATTTTCGGTTTTTAATTTTCTAATATAAAGTTTGTTTTCAGGATTATTTACAGGATTCAATTTTTGAGTGAATTCAGTATCCTGAGTTAGTTCCCAGAATTTAAGCCCCATCACTTCTTCTGGCTGATAACCTAAAATAGCTGTAACGGTTTCACTGCAGAATAGAATTTCGCCTTTTTGATTTAAGGCAATTGTAAGTGAATTTCCTTTATGAACAATTTCATTTGTAAACCTAAAATTGTCACGATTGTTTAATAAAACAGCATATTTTACCTGATTGATAATGAAAATGAGAATACAGAAATTAATCAATAAAATGGAAGATTTTATCGGAATCAACTGAAAAGTTACTGTAGAAATTAAAAACAGAAAAGTAAGTCCGACAAAGAACCAATAAATTTTAATCGGTTTAAGAATGCTATAGGAAAAGAAAAAGGAAATTAAAAAAACGATCACCGGGACAACATCGCTGGAAAGCATCACAATATTGAATGCTACATAGGAGATGTAAATAAAGAAACAGAAAATAAAAATCTGCTGAATATGATCTCTAAACCATTTTATTCTATCGGTTATCGAATAAATTAAAAGAACGCCAACACCAATCGAGACATTTATAAATAAGAGACTTTTCGGCCTTATTTTAAAAATTTCATTAATGATTTCGATTACAATTACTGCAATGCCAAAAAAGAGAATATAAAGTTGATACTCCTTGCTAATAGTATCCTGTTCTTTCTTTTTTTCGATGAAATACCCAATTTTTGCTTTGATTTTAAAAAACTGGTAAACTAAAAGAGAGAGAAATGCAAAAAGAGATAATCCTAAGACAATAAGCTTAGGATTATTATAAAAAATGATATCAGAATTAAAGACATACCATGCGGTCATAATTGATTCTAAGGTATTACCAATATTGGAAATACCTGAAGTAACCGAATTAAAAAAACTATAGTCTGCGGCCATAGAATTTGGGTATGTTGGTTTAGTAAACTTCTTTTTGAAAAACCTTTAAGAGAATTGGTTAGTTTCTCTTAAAACATAATTTTCTGTTTAATCTAAATTCGATTTTCCAATTGAATCAATTGAATCCTCTTCTTCGGCATTTATACCGAAAATCCCGAAATAAGTAGCATAAATCATAGAGCTATTAAAAACCACAGTAAAGATAATTCCGATGCAACATCCGAAAATACCAATAAGCGAACCAATAAAACCTATGATGAAAAATGCAAATATGTTAAGCGGATTTTTGGTAACAATCGTAATACTCGATTTGATGGCGTCAATGGCACTTAAATTTCCAAATACGATTAATGGAATCGACAGATACATAAAATAAGAGACCATGAACGAAATTACATTTCCAACATATAAAATTTCGAAACTGTCAATAAAATTAGAAAGTGCAGTTCCTACAAGAGCAGGAATAAATGCTGCAACAAAAATTTGCGCAAAATAAGGTGCTTTGTAATAACTAAAAATAGTAGAAACATTAAATTGAATGTCTTTGTCTGCACAATCTGCCATTTTTAGAAAACCTGCACCAAACGGAGCTGTGATTCCTGCAATTGCAGAAACTACAAGAGTTTGTATGACCAGTTCAATCGAAGTGAATTGCTGGTTTTCTAAATCCATTAAAAAATCTCTGGTAAGACTTCCTATTCCAAAGTAAGCAATCATTATTCCCATAAAGGCCATTGCTGCAAGAATAGAAAAAACCAGAATGATAAGTCCAGAGTAAAGCGCTATTTTTTTATAATTTTCAAAGGCGTGATTAAAAACTGTAGCAAAATCAAGGGAATAGCCATTTTTTTTAATGTCCTCAATTTGGGCAAGGGTAGATTTCATTTTTTAAGTAAAATTGTTTTATTGACTAGTAATGATATACGGGTATCTTGACGTAAATATAGTATTTTTAATCAATTCCGTATAAAAATCTCTAAAACATTCTAAAATGATTCTAACGCATTTATATCCAGTCTAAAATTCGTTTGATAGAAGCCAATTTGTCTTTGTAAGGAGCATAACGCATAGGTAAATCGAGCCAATTTCCTTTTTTTACAATAGCTTTATGATGCGAAAATGTATCAAAGCTAAGCTGGCCGTGGTATGCGCCGATTCCACTTTGTCCAACACCGCCAAAAGGCAATCTTTTATTAGAAAAATGAACAACTGTATCATTAACGCAGCCACCTCCAAAAGAGTATTTTGAAATTAACTTTTTTATAAAGGAATTATTTTCACTAAAAATATAAAATGAAAGAGGTTTCTCATAACGACTGATGACGTTTTCGATGTCATTTTCATTTTCATAAATAAGAATTGGAAGAATAGGTCCAAAGATTTCTTCTTTCATTACCGGACTGTCCAAATCAGGTTCTTCAAGTAAAGTTGGAGCAATATAAAGTTTGCTCGCATCGCTTTCTCCTCCAAATAAAATATGCTCGTCCTGAATCATGTTGGTTAGACGATACCAGTTTTTGGTATTTATGATTCTGGCAAAATCTGGCGATTTGTCTATTTTTTTACCGTAAGCTTTAATAATTTCCTCAATTAAATAGGTAATAAAATTGACTTTCATATTTTTTTGAATCAATATGTAATCAGGTGCAATACAAGTTTGTCCTGCATTGATAAATTTTCCCCAAACAATCCTTTTGGCAGCAAGTTTTAAATCTGCCGTTTCGTCAACAACACACGGATTTTTTCCACCTAATTCTAAAGTAACAGGAGTTAGATTTTCTGCTGCTGCTTTTGCAACGATTTTGCCAACAGCAACACTTCCTGTAAAGAAGATGTAATCCCAGCGTTGTGCCAGTAATTTGTTTGAAACTTCGATACCGCCTTCAAAAACTTCTACATGATTGATGTGAAATGTTTTCTCTATAATTTTTGCGATTATAGCAGAGGTGTGTGGTGTAAGTTCAGAAGGTTTTAATGCTACTTTGTTTCCAGCAGCAACCGCAGCAATCAAAGGACATAAAGCTAATTGGAAAGGATAATTCCAAGGTGCAATGACTAAAACATGACCATAAGGTTCTTTGTAGATATAATCGCTGGAAGGAAAATTAAGAAGAGAAGGAAAAACACGCTTGGGTTTTGCCCAGGAATTCATGTTTTTGATGACATCTTTAAGTTCTGATATTACATAATGGGTTTCAGTAACAACAGCTTCAAATTCTGGTTTTTGAAAGTCATCGTATAAAGCTTTGATGATTAAATCTTCGCTTTTCTGAATGTTGTACAATAACTTTTTCAGTGTTTCTTTTCGATATCCGATGTCACTTTTATAATCCATTTTTTCGATCCGCTTGTTTTTTCTCTATGCAAGTTAATCGATAAAAATTTAAAAATTAACAATTAAATCATAAAAATCATACAGCATTCCAAATTGGATCGTCTGGAGTTGGGGCAATAATAGTGATATTTTCTTTTGAAACAGGATGTACAAAAGTCAGTTTTCTGGCGTGAAGATGAATTCCTCCATCGGGATTGCTTCTGTCTGCACCATATTTTAAATCACCTTTTATCGGGGATCCGATTGCGGATAACTGCGCTCGAATTTGATGATGACGCCCTGTATGTAAATTGATTTCTAAAGCCGTATAATTCTGAAGTTCTTTGATAATGGTGTAATCTAAACTTGCTAATTTACTATCAGGAACTTCTTTTAAATGCGCTTTCGAAGTATTGTTTTTTTCGTTTCTTTTTAAATAATGAACCAACTTCGCTTTTGCTTCTTTTGGTTTGTTTTTTACAACAGCCCAATATGTTTTTTTAGTCTCACGATTACTAAACAGCTCATTCATGCGGGATAAAGCTTTACTTGTTCGGGCAAAAACTACAATTCCCGTTGTAGGTCGATCCAAACGATGAATGACTCCCAAAAAAACATCTCCAGGTTTGTTGTATTTAACTTTGATATATTCTTTCACAATATCAGACAAAGGTTTGTCGCCCGTTTTATCTCCCTGTACAATATCACCAACACGTTTGTTAACCACAATAATGTGATTGTCTTCGTGTAATATTTGTAAGTTGTCTTTATTAGAAATGATTTTCATTAAAAGAATTTTAGATTTCTGATTTTAGATTTAAAAATTGGGCTAAAGCCTTTGATATTGTTGTAAAAAGAACCTCCAGCTAAAGCTGGAGGCAATTATCTCTGTTCCTTTGAGCCTAAAAAACTTTAGAACCTTAGCGCCTTAGCACCTTTTTAATATTGTTCTTTTTCGTTAGGGAAATCACTAGATTTTACATCCGCTGCATATTGACCGATTGCTTTTGTCATTTCTTCGTAAAGATTTAGGTAACGACGTAAGAAACGCGGACTGAACTCGTTATTCATTCCCAACATATCGTGAATTACTAAAACCTGACCATCAACGCCGCCTCCGGCTCCAATTCCGATTACGGGAATCGAAATACTGTCGGCTACTTTCTTAGCAAGATCTGCAGGAATTTTTTCTAAAACAACAGCAAAACATCCGATTTTTTCTAACATTTGTGCGTCTTCGATTAATTTTTCAGCTTCTTCCTCTTCTTTTGCGCGAACACTGTAAGTACCGAATTTGTAGATAGATTGTGGTGTTAAACCTAAATGTCCCATAACAGGAATTCCGGCATGTAATATTTTTTTAATAGATTCTTTAATTTCTTTTCCACCTTCTAATTTCACAGCATGTCCGCCACTTTCTTTCATTATTCTGATAGAAGAACGTAGCGCTTCTTTTGGATCTGATTGGTAACTACCAAAAGGTAAATCTACCACAACCAAAGCTCTTTCGACAGCACGAACTACAGATGAAGCATGATAAATCATTTGATCTAGCGTAATTGGCAATGTCGTTTCGTGACCCGCCATAACATTTGATGCAGAATCACCAACCAAAATTACATCAACACCTGCTGTGTCAACAATTTTAGCCATTGTATAATCATACGCAGTAAGCATAGAGATTTTTTCTCCATTGCTTTTCATTTCAATTAATGACTTTGTTGTGATTCTTTTATAATCTTTCTTTGCTACTGACATTTTATTTTTTTTTGATATTGTAAAAGTATTGAATAATTGTAAAACAGGAATCAGCAATAATAGAATATTTCGACCGAGAATAATCCTTCGGTTTTAAAATCTAATTGAAATTGACTGTTTTTCATTATGATAGAGTGGGTATGTTTTGTTTTTAAAGAACTTTAATAAATGAATCGAATTTTCAATGAAAGCTTTTTCAGACAGGTAAAGGAACTTTATTTCTTAACAATCGGCCATGTTTACCGCAATTGCAAGTCCGCCTTCTGATGTTTCTTTATATTTTGAATTCATATCTTTTGCAGTTTCCCACATGGTATTAATTACTTTGTCTAAAGGAACTTTCGCATTTTTAGAATCCGTTTCTAAAGCTAATTCTGCGGCATTAATCGCTTTAATGGCTCCCATAGTATTTCTCTCTATACACGGAATCTGAACCAAACCGCCAATTGGGTCGCAAGTCAAACCAAGATGATGTTCCATTGCGATTTCGGCGGCCATTAAAACCTGAGCAGGAGTTCCGCCCATTAATTCGCAAAGTGCCGCCGCCGCCATTGATGACGAAACGCCAATTTCTGCCTGACAACCTCCCATCGCAGCTGAAATAGTCGAACCTTTTTTAAAGATACTTCCAATTTCTCCTGCAACCATCAAAAATTGTTTGATTTCTTTCTCGCCTGCATTGTGGTTTTCGATTACCATATAATACATTAAAACGGCTGGAATTACACCTGAACTTCCATTTGTAGGAGCTGTTACAACACGTCCTAAAGAAGCATTTACTTCATTCACTGCAAGTGCAAAACAACTTACCCATTTTAAAATCTGGCGGAATTTAACTTCGGTTTTTCTAATTTCTTCCAACCAGCTTTGCGGATCGGTATAATTAGACAATCCGATCAAGTTTTGATGCATATCAAAAGCTCTTCTTCGAACATGAAGTCCGCCGGGAAGAATTCCTTCAGAATGACAACCAATGTACATGCATTCTAACATCGTATTCCAGATACGCATTAATTC
>NZ_DASWYK010000234.1:0-26489 GCF_036405015.1 Flavobacterium sp.
TTTTGCTAAAACCTCATTTGGATTTTTAGGGTTTTCTTTAGTTCCTCTCAAATGAATTACCAATCCGTTTAGGAAATTACGTAAAACCTGATCGCCACATTCCATATAATTTGGATGATCTTCTGCTCTAAAAAAAGCACCCAATTCTGATTTTGAAATTCTAAAATCTACCAATTCTAAAATCTCAACTATTTGGTCATCACGGAGCATCAAAGCCACGCGAAGTTTTTTAAGTATATCGTTATTTGTCATCGTTTATTTTTTACAAATGTACGGTTTATTTTTTTGCCACAAATGCCACGAATTTCCGCAAATTTCAGAATTTTAAAAGAAAAGTAATTTGCGAGAATTTGTGTAATTTGTGGTTAAGAGCTGTAATTATTTAAAACACCAACTAATTTGTCCAAATCTTCTTTTGTATGATTTGCGGTTACAACAATTCTATTCAGCGGTTCGGATTCTTTGGTGTATCTGAAACTGGCAATAATGATATTTTCTTCCTTTAATTTATGAACTAATTCATTTGATAATAAATAAATTAAAGGATAGCTTTTGTCGAACTTAATATTTTGATTTTGAATTAAAATCGAATCAATGTAGCTTAAATTACCTAAAAGTTTTTGATGCTGTATTTTATAAATTTCAGAAGCATCAGAAAGCGTTTGTACAAAAGCTGGATTCATTCCTGCGGCGCTTGTAAAGGTTTCTAATTCTTTTAGTTCCGAAATGAAATCAGAGTCTGAAGCAACAACACCGCCTGTTAATCCGAAAGCTTTTCCAAGAGACGAAACCAAGATTTTTCTTTTAATTGGAAAATCAATTTCGGCATAAATTCCAGAACCATTTTTGCCAATAATTCCTAACGAATGTGATTCGTCAATAACCAATGTAATTTCTTTAAAAGCTGAAATTTGTTTTAAAAAAGACAAATCAACAGGCTTCGTTTGAAAAGAAGGAACGCCATCTGTTAAAATCGTTATTTTTTCTGGTTTTGGATCTAATAAACGATCGTTCAGTTTTCCATTTACAAAAACAGGAACACTATTTTCAATCTGAATGGCCGAATGAATTTCATTTAAATGAAAAAAAGAATCCGTCTGCTTTTTCAATTTTTCTAAAACTAATTTTCCAGCCAGCATTCCAGAAGAAACCGTTAGTGTACTTTCTGAGTCAATATGAGAAGCTAAAAACGTTTCGCCTGCATCGTAAGCTGTTAATTGAATATTGGCCGTTCTGGAACTTCCATAAGTCGTTCCCCATTTTAAAATGTTCTGAACAACTAAATCCTGAAAATTTTTATTTGTTGGAAGTCCCAAATACGCGGTTCCTCCAAAATACAAATAATGTTTTTGGTCTACTTCAATCGTGCGGTCGGGAAATCTTTCGACTATCATTTTTATAAAAGTGTAACTCCAGTTCCGTTTAAATCAGAATAACTTACGACACCATTTTTTATGGTTACTCCAGTTGCAATATCTTCGGCCAAAAGCAAAGCTCCATCCATATCAACATAATCCAATTGTGGCAATAAATGCGCAATTGCAGAAATTCCGACAGTAGATTCGGTCATGCAACCGACCATGGTTCTTAAGCCTAATTTTTTGGCTTCTTCAATCATGCGTTTTCCTGGAGTTAATCCACCGCATTTTACCAATTTTACATTTACACCATGAAAATGATTGAAACATTTGGCTACATCTTCTTCAATAATGCAACTTTCGTCGGCAATTACAGGAAGAACAGAATGTTTAAAAACTTCTTTGTGGCCTTCCCAATTATCTGCTTTCATAGGTTGTTCCAGAAATTCAACGCCTAGTTTTTTTAATTCTACAGCATTATTTATAGTTTCTTCGACCGTCCATCCGCAGTTGGCATCAATTCTAAAAATGGCATTAGTATGTTTTCTTAATTCTTTTACAATGGCAATATCTTCTTTCGTACCCAATTTGATTTTATAAATCGGCCAAGGAAGTTCCTGCATTTTGAAAACCATTTTTTCAATTGTATCAATTCCAATGGTGTAATCTGTTAATGGATTATGATCGGTTTTATAGTTCCATAATTCATATAATTTCTTGCCTTTTTTGCGTGCATACAAGTCGTTGTAAGCCAAATCTAAAGCGCACAAAGCAAACATGTCATCTTTTAAAAACGGATGGATTTTTGCCCAAAAAACCTCGGGAGTTTCGTTCTCTGTATTTTCAATAATTGATCGGATTTTTTCCAGATCAGCAATCATCATCGGAACTGTAATATGATAATAAGGATTTGAAGTAGCTTCTCCAAAACCTGAAAAACCATCGCTTTGCAATTCTACAATTAAGGAAGGCTGAAAATCAATGGATTCTCTTGAAATAGTAAAAGTATGTTTAAGTTTGAGATTGTATTCTCTTAAAATTAGTTTCATGGTTAATCTGGTAGTTTTTTGTTTTGTAAAATAGAATTCTAACTCTTTTTGATAGACATTTTTAAGCCAATGCCGGTCTGAAAATCGGGTGCATTATCTAAGTTTAAATCTTCACGGAAATATACAAAATAAGAGAATCGCTTAGTCGAATAGGTGCAAATAAAGCTCCATCCTTCTAAATCTTCATAGAGATGATAAATTGTTTTCTGCCAGTGCGTGTTGATTCTTTCACCAGTAAAAACAATATAATCTACATCCTTTTTTTTGTTGAATGCGGTTTGAAAATTATAATTAATGCCATAAGAAATACGATTATTATTTCGGAGTTTTACTTTGTAATCAATCAAACCTTCAAAACTATACAGGAAATCTTGATTGCTGATGTTAACGCGATCTCCGTATTCTATAAAATGCTGGCGTAAAGCTCCTGCACTTAAACCAAAACTCAGAATATTTTTGTCTCTAATGATCATTTTTTTGAGGATAGAAGAGGAAACGCCAATATCTGCAACGGGATTATATTTGGTAGTATTGATGCCAAGTTGAGCTCCAAAATTCAAATAAATATGATGCTTTTTATTCATTTCTAACTTTGGATAATAATTATAATTGATTTCAAATCCTGGAATTATAAAATCATTATTTTCCATTGTAATCACTTTGTTATTCTCATCTTTATAAGATATTCCCGCTTGATTTACACCATAATGATATCTGGAAAAAGGATCTTTTCCGCCGGCAATATTGCGGTGAAACCATTCGATAGTTTCATCAGAAGTAAAAATCGAAAAAGGATATTTTCCGCGATCTAACGAATTGGCACGAAGATTAAAACTAAGTTCGTGATGAACAGTAAGCGGTAATGTAAAAGTGAAACGATAAGAACGGATCACGCCATCTGCTGTAAATTCTTTGATTTTAGAAGGAACTTTGTCTAAATCAAATGCAAATTCACGAGCATGCCAAGGAGTATTTTTAGAATACTCACGATCATTTGGATCAGTTAACTCGTATGATTTTACATAAGGTAGCACAACATTTCCGCTGGAAACTTCGAATCCGAAAGAATATTTCTCGGGAGAACGAACATTAAAATTGTGATTTAATCTGGAAATGTAAATTCCGAGTGGATGTATAGAAAGCAGATAAGGTTTTATGATATCTGATGAATTTTCTTTTTCTTCATTCCAATAATCGTTTTGATCTGATTGTGCTGTAGAAATTGCATTAAAAATTAAAAAAATAAAAAAGAGTAAACGATATTTCATTTCAGAATTTAAATTTTGATAAATCTAACAAATTTTAGTATGTAATCTAAACTATTTTTGTAAGATTATTTTTAAAGTAAATTCTTCTTCTTTTGCTGAGTTTAACTTTTTGTATATTAATTGTTTAGGCTAATTGTTCTTGTAATTTTTTAATTTCATCTCTTAATTTAGCGGCTTGAAGGAAGTCTAATTCTTTAGCAGCTTTTTCCATTGTTTTTCGTTTTTCGCGAATCATTTTCTCTAATTCAGTCTTAGATAAATAAGCCGTTTCTGGCTCAGCTGCAACAGGAATTGGATGTCCTAACTCATACTCAACCAATGGATTTTTGGTGAAAGCACTGTCGATTTTTTTGTTTAAAGCCTGTGGCGTTATATTGTTTTGAACGTTGAAATTGATCTGTTTCGTTCTTCTGTATTCTGTTTCATCAATGGTTCGCTGCATACTTGCTGTAATTTTATCAGCATACATTATAGCTTTACCATTTAAGTTTCTTGCGGCACGCCCGATTGTCTGAGTTAATGATCTGTGGTTTCTTAAAAAACCTTCTTTGTCAGCATCTAAAATCGCAACAAGAGAAACTTCAGGTAAATCGAGACCTTCACGAAGTAAGTTTACACCAATCAAAACATCAAAAAGTCCTTTTCTTAAATCCTGCATAATTTCAATACGTTCTAAAGTATCCACTTCAGAATGTATGTAACGACAGCGAATACTAACTTTAGTTAAATATTTGGCTAATTCTTCGGCCATTCTTTTGGTTAAGGTTGTTACCAAAACTCTTTCGTCCAATTCACAACGAACTTGAATTTCTTCAATCAAATCATCTATTTGGTTTAAACTTGGCCTAACTTCGATAATTGGATCTAATAAACCAGTCGGACGAATAATCTGTTCTACATAAATACCATCTGATTTTTGTAATTCATAATCGGCAGGAGTTGCAGAAACATAAATAACCTGATTTTGCAAAGCTTCAAATTCTTCAAATTTCAATGGCCTGTTATCCATTGCAGCTGGTAATCTAAAACCGTATTCTACAAGATTTTCTTTACGGCTGCGGTCGCCTCCATACATGGCATGAACTTGCGAAACCGTTACGTGACTTTCGTCAATGACCATTAAATAATCACTTGGGAAATAATCTAGCAAACAGAAAGGTCTTGTTCCTGCTTGGCGTCCGTCTAAATATCTAGAGTAATTTTCAATTCCAGAACAATAACCTAATTCACGAATCATTTCTAAGTCAAAATTGGTTCTTTCTTCCAAACGCTTTGCTTCGAGATGTTTTCCTATTTCTTTAAAATAATCGACTTGTTTCACTAAATCCTGCTGAATTTCCCAAATAGCACCTTGCAAAACTTCTGGAGAAGTAACAAACATATTGGCAGGATAAATGGTCAATCTTTTAAACTTTTCGATTACCAGAGAAGTTTGAGGGTCAAAAGATTCTATTTCTTCAATTTCATCTCCAAAAAAATGAATTCTGTAAGCATCATCAGCATAACTAGGGAAAACTTCGACAGTATCTCCTTTTATTCTAAAATTTCCAGGATTAAAATCAGCTTCAGTTCGGGCATATAAACTTTGTACCAGACTATGGAGCAGTTTGGTTCTCGAAATAACCTGATCCCGAGTGATTTCGATTACGTTTTTCTGAAATTCAACAGGGTTTCCGATACCATATAAACAAGAAACAGATGCTACAACCAAAACATCACGACGTCCAGAAAGAAGGGAAGAAGTGGTACTTAAACGCATTTTCTCTAGTTCTTCATTGATAGATAAATCTTTTTCAATAAAAACTCCCGTAACCGGCATAAAGGCTTCAGGCTGATAATAATCGTAATAAGAAACGAAATATTCTACCGCATTATTCGGGAAAAATTGTTTGAATTCGGAATACAATTGCGCAGCTAAGGTTTTGTTGTGTGCTAAAACCAAAGTAGGTCTTTGAACTTCTTGTATTACATTGGCAACGGTAAATGTTTTTCCGGAACCTGTAACTCCTAATAAAGTTTGATATTTTTCTCCGTCGATTACACCTTGCGCCAATTTTTGTATGGCTTGCGGCTGATCTCCTTTTGGACTATATTCTGAGGCTACGTGGAAATTCATTTGTTGCTGATGAAAATTAGGTTTGTAAAGATACGAAGATTGTGTGCTAATCTAAAAAATTAATAATAGCATCATTCACTATTTTAGGCTGATCAATAGTTAAAAAATGTCCCGCATCTTTTACCATTTTAGTTTTACTGTTTTTTAAATATTTCTGAGCTCGTTCGAGACTTTCTTCAGAATTGATTACATCTTTGTCTCCAATTAAAACCAAAACTGGATTTTGTATCGATTCTAAATCTTTGTTAGAAAATGGGTGCATTTTTAGCATACTAGAATTGGATTTTGCATATTTATTAGCCAAATAAAATTGCCTTTTATAAATCACACTGATGTTTTCTGGATGCGTAGAAAAGGTAGTGAGAGTTTTGCCAAATTTCTTTTCACTTGGAAAAAGCTTTAACATTATTGCGGAAGTGGTTTTTCCGACCTGATCAATAAATTTAAAAGTTTGTGCTGGACTCAGTAAAACAATTTTGTCAATCGAATTAGGTTTTTCAGTTGCTAATAATGTAGCAATCCAGCCGCCTCGCGAAGCTGCGACAATGTCAAATTTCTTTAATTTATAATAATTGAAAACCTCATTATAAAAAACAGCAATTTCTTCTGACGAAAGTGCTTTTGAAGTCAAATTCGATTTATTAGGTTCCATAATAAAATCAATAGCATAAATACGATGATTTTTTGCCATTGCTTTTATGTTGGGATACCACATTGTGGAGCTGGCGTCCATTCCGTGAAGTAAAACTAAAGCTTTTGCATTTTTTGGTCCAGCGATAATAACGTGTGCCGTTCCAAAACTTGTTTTTACATCTTCTTCGGTATAAGGAATATTCCAAAGTCTTAAAGCTTTGTCGTAAGCAGATTGGTATTTTATTTCTTCACTTTTGGTTTTAAAAACATAATCTTCAAATTTTGCTTTTTTTGAAGCACAACTGGAGAGTAAAAATAAGAGAATAATGATTCGGGAATAATGTTTAAACATAGTAATAAAATTCGATTTTGAACTTAAAGTTACGATTATCGTAAGCGGAAAGTGTATCACAATTTTATTTTAAAATATCATAATTTTAAGATTTATCCTTTTTTGAAGTCAGATAATAAATCTGTACAAAAGCTAAAATTGCATTCGGAATAATTACAGGCCAAAGCCATTGACTGAAATCGCGGTAATCATTTAAAAAAATGCCATAAATAACAAAACAGATACAGCCAAACATATTGATAAGCCGAATAGTTTGAAGGTTTTTCAATAAAAAACCACCAACTATAAAAACAGATGCGAGATAACCAATGTACTCTGCCATGATCTTGATTTTTAATATTTTATAATAAATTTAGCGAAAGCAAATTATAAAATCAAGATTTTGTTTTGGAAATCAGATAATTGAAAAGTGTTTTGTAAAAAAATATTTCGCCCCGCTGGGGCTTTGAAAAATAGGTCTAAAATTTCCCTATAAATATGTCGTCCCGCTGGGACTATTTAAAAATCTTTTTTATATCAATTTATGTTAAGGCTCCAGAGGAGCTAAATATTTATAGAAAAGTCATAATCACATCGTATAAAGCTCCAGAGGAGTGACATATTATGAGTCATTAAAAAATCAGGGATCTTAAAATTTCCAAGAAAGGTGTTGAGCATTATTTAAAAAACTCCAAGCCACAATGCGACTTGTTTTTTGTCCTTGTGCCATGTCGATCGTTTTAACAGAAACTGCATTCACTTTCTTTAAAGTTTTATAAATTGAAGAAAGATTTTCCTTTTTAGAAACCAAAGTGGTAAACCACAAAACCTGCGAAGCGTATTTTGCACTTTCGTAAATCATTTGTGTGATGAATCCAATTTCGCCGCCGTTGCACCATAATTCGGCATTTTGTCCTCCGAAATTTAAAACAGGATTTGTATTTCTTTTTTCTTTCGGATTTAGATTTGTGACTTTTCTTGATGCGCTTTTATTCGCTTCTTCTGCAGATGCATGAAAAGGAGGATTACACATTGTGAAGGTAAATCGATCTTCGGGGGTAATAATATTTTTGAAAATAAACCTTGGTTCTGTCTGTTGTTGTAAGCTAATTGAATCGATTAGTTTTGGATTGGCTTCAATAATTTTACTGCAATTTTGAATTGCTTTTTTGTCAATATCGGTTCCAACAAAACTCCAATTGTAAATAGAATTTCCTAATATCGGATAAATCAAATTAGAACCCGTTCCAACATCCAAACCTAAAACAGTTGGTATTTTTGGGATCTCATTATTGTTGCTTTCTGCTAATAAATCGGCTATGTAATGAATGTAATCTGCTCGTCCTGGAATTGGCGGACAGAGATAATTTTTAGGAATATCCCAATTCTGAATATCGTAATAGGTTTTCAGTAAAGCGCTGTTTAACGTTTTTACAGCATTTGGATCACTAAAATCAATCGTTTCGATTCCATGTTTGTTGATGGCAACGAAAGCTTTTAATTCTGGACAACTCGAAATTAGTTTTTCGAAATCATAGCGATTACGATGAAGGTTTCTTGGGTGTAGAATGTTTTTTTCAGAATTGTCGTTTGCTTTCATTTTTATTGATTTCGGTTGCAAAGATAGGTAAGAAAGACTTGTTTTGAAAATGAATCCCTAGCCCTGATGGAAACGGCATCCTTTTGTGGTGGGGTTCACCACAAAAGATACAGTGGACAGCAGGAATTTGCTTCTAATCAAAACACTCCATCATAAGTAGATCACCATCTTTATGTGTAATACTCACAATGCCATCTTTTTCAACAGAATTACTGCTCCCAGTTCTGTAGCCCATTGTAAGCGTGTCGTCATTCAATTCATATTTTAAATTAGTTGATGAAATTCCGTTTACAACTCCAATTGGAATAAGTGAAATTGGCGTTTTGGCTGTATACCATTTTTCAAATTTTCTAGGTAAAAGAAATATTTTCGAATGATCGTCCAGAATTACAATTTTAAGCGAATCACGATGGCGAACAATGTTAGTAAGATTGGTAATCGTATGATCGGCACGTTTTCCTGTTGCCCAAACGACATTTACAGCAGGAATTTTTCTTTCTACAAGATAATCACAGGCTTTTTCGAGATCTGTTTTTTCTTGATCCTCAGTATGTACAATTTCGATAGGATATTGCGCTGTTCTGTAAATTTCGGGATCAAAACCTCGGTCAAAATCACCTAAAAGAACATCTACTTTAATTCCTAATTCGATTACTCTTTCAATAGCAGAATCTAAAACCACTACCAACGGCGACCATTCTAATAATTGTCCTAGAAGTTCAGAACTGCAGGCAGCTCCGTTAGCAATAATTAAGGCAGGTTCCTGATCGTCGCGTACAATATGGTGTGAAGACATTTAGAGTTGATTTAAAATATGCCGCAAATGTACGAAAGTTATGGGCTTTGACAGGAAATCAATTTGTTTAATTGGCTTTAAAAGCAACGGCATCTACTTCTATCTGCATATTGTCAAGTGCTAATCTTGGAACCGGAATTAAAGTACTGGCTGGAAATGGTTTCTTTTTCCATGTTTTACTGATTTCTTCTTCCCAAATTTTGAGTTTTTCTGAAGAATGATCTACGATCAGGATTGTGATTTTCATGACGTTTTCTGGTTTCAAACGATAACTGTCTAAAACGGTTGTCAAGTTTTTTAAGGCAGCTTGGACTTGTTCTCTAAAGTCGGAACTTAAAATATGATCTTTTCCTAAACCTCCGCTTTGGCCAGAAATGTAAACCAGTTCTCCAGATGTCTTGACAGAAGAAGCATGACTAAAACCATAAGGGGCAGGATTAAATAGAGAATCCGGATTTTTGAAAGTTTGTGCTTTGGTTTGAAATGCACAAACACATAATAGAAATACAATTAAATGTTTCATGTTTTAAAAATTAGAATTAAGAATACAAAGGTTTCGTAATTCTAATTTTTAAAACATTTACATATGTTGAGGAGCGGGATTTTAGATTGCATATTTTAGATTTTAGATTTTTTGAAATGAGCAATCTACAATCTACATTCAACAATCTGCAATTTAAAATCTAAAATCTACAATTAGCAATCCAAAAGTCTTCTGTGGTAATTGATTTGACCTAAATGATAGGCCAAATGTGTTGAAAGATGTATTAAAAAGAAACCGGTTGTCATTTCTTCTTCAAAAACAATTTCGGGATAAATGGCTTGTAAATCGGCTTGGGTTAAAGAATCTAAAACCGTATTGACCATTGTAATTGTGTTTTCGATTTTATCGATTAATTCTGTTCTGGGAACATCTTTCAGTGAAAATTCTAACGGTCGATTACGAACATATCCTGTATTGCCAAGTCGTGCTCCAATATAGGTATTGATATTTCCCATTAAATGAAGGCACAAATTTCCTGCAGAATTAGAAATGTTTTTGTCAATTATCCAAATTGAATTTTCATTTTGGTACGATTCAATTTCGACTTTTAGTTTGCTTAAATCTCTATTGAAAAGCGTTTTTAAAGATTCGGTAATCATAATTAATTTCTGTTTTTTATCGGAATCCAGATTTCTTCTTCAGACTTAGGATCGTCTTTTTTGTATTTGTGATCCATTACTGCAAAATGAGGTCTTTCATCTACAGTGTATTCTGAATTTGGAAGCCATTCTGCAAAGATATGATGGTAAGTTTTATGCGCTTCTGTCGCTGGACCTAAATGAAGAAAAACAGCATACAAACCACTAGGGATAATTAGAGTTTTCATTTCTTCTGGGACATTTTCAAAATCTGAAACTTCAACTGCAGCCCATTTCTGAAAACTCTCATTAGGATCAAAATTGTCAAAATGATTTTCATTATAAACTTCTAAAGAATATAAATTCGCACCGATAGAATTTTTAATTTCTTTTCGTCTTGGCATAAAACCACTCCATAATTGAAAGGTTTTGTTTTCAATAAAAGACATTTCTATAGAATGCCCTATTAGTTTTTTTTCGGTTAAGGTTTTAATAAGAGGCAACATCATTGTTTTACAGTGTATTTTTGAGAATAGGTTTCACAGAGCGAAAAATAACCTAGAGGATAATTTTCTTTATTAGTCACATTGACCATATTTCCTTTTACAGTCGCCGGAGGAGTCTGAAAAGGCCCTCCAATATTGCTTCCGGCAATACTAACTAAAATGCTCATGTAATTATAGTATTGTTTTGAGATTCCGTAATGCGTTATTTCGATTTCATATCCAGGTTTTAAATCTTCATCATCTGAAAGACTAAAAAATTCATTACCGTTAAAAAATTTATCCTCGTCTACGTAATAGGTTGATTTTATTTTATTAGGATATAAATATTTGTACAGATAAAAATTATCTGCATCGGCAGGATCATTGTAAAACGCTTTTACTTCGATATCCTTTCCTGTAAATCCACCCTGATTATTTTGATCTATTCTGGTAATAGGTGCAACAGATTTTAAAATTTCAGTTCCGATATATCTGTTTCCTCTGCTAATGACCGTTAAAGTGTATTCCTCATCAATGACAGGTTTAAAATTAGTACATACATATTGCCCCGTTTTTTTAACTTCTATAAAATTGAATTGCTCGCCATGACTATTTTTAATGAAAATAATTGCATTAGAAATAGTTGGAATTACATTGTCAAAATAACCAGTTGTTGTAGTGAGTTTTATTGTTTGTTCGTTTCCAGAAGTTCCTTTCTCCCAATTGATGGCAGCTTCAATAACTAATTTTGGAGGTGCCGTATCTAAATCTACATCAACAACTTCTTCGCAACCTGAGAAGCAAATTGAGATGAAAAACACGATTATTAAGATTACTTTTTTCATACTGTATTTTTTATTCCTTGTGATAAAAAAGTGTTTAGAATTTAAAATTATAACTAACTGCAGGAACAATTCCAAAAATGGATGTTTTAATTGCTTCGTTATTACCAGTATCAACGTTTTGTTGAAAATTAATAGAGGCAGCGTTCTGTCTGTTATATAAATTATAAATACTAAAAACCCATTCTCCTTTCCAGTTTCGGTCTTTATTTTTTCGTGGTGTCAAAGTTGCAGAAACATCCAGATGATGATAAGCAGGAAGTCTGTTTTCATTTCTTGAACCATAACTTGGAACTGTAATTCCTAAATATTCATATTGACCGTTTGGATACGAAACAGGCTGCCCAGATTGTAAAGCAAAGTTAGCTCCAAATGACCATTTTTCATTTAAATTATAAGCTGAGGTAATGGCTAAATTATGTGTTTTATCATAAGCAGAAGCATACCATTGACCATTATTGATTCCGGTTTCTTCTGGAGTTCTTCCCGGAGTTTGTTGTTCTGATTTTGATAAAGTGTAGGCAATCCAGCCGTTAAATTTTCCTTTATTTTTTTTCAACATAATTTCAAGACCGTAAGATCTCATTTGTCCATTTAAAATTACTTGTTCAATTGCATTATTAGCAATTAAATCGGCTCCATCAATATAATCGAGTCTATTTTGAATTTCTTTATAATAAGTTTCTATTTCGAATGAATAATCGCCATTAAGAATGTTTTTGAAATACCCTAGAGCGACTTGATCTGCAAGTTGTGGCTTAATGTACTTGTCGCTCGGCATCCAAACATCAAGAGGAGTAGGAGAAGAGGTGTTTGAAATTAACTGAAGATACTGTGTCATTCGGTTATAACTAGCCTTGATTGCTTGATTTTCGTTTAACTGGTAAGAAACAGAAAAACGGGGTTCAAAATTGTTGTAACTTTTAATGACTTTATTTTTGCCGAAATATTTTGTAGAAGTCGGTGTTCCTTTTTCATAAATCTCCGTATTAGTATTAAAAATAACGGCTTGATCATTATCATAATAATTGATAGTTGAAGAACCTAATCGGTAAAAAAGACTATATCGCAATCCGTAAGAGATATTGATTTTATCAGAAAGCTGACTTTCGGCGTCTAAATAAACGGAAGGTTCAAAAGCATATTTTTTATCCAGTTGATCGGGATTAATTCCAGAATCTTCGCCAGTTGGTTTAATCGTTCCGGGATTAAATTGGTAATAAGTTCCGTTTATTCCGTAGCTTAGTTTTAATTTATCGGAAAGATAATGTTTGAAATCGTATTTGATATTGTAGTTTTTAATACCTGAATCCCAATTAAAACCAACAAAATTAAGATCCAATCCGTAATAATAATCACTGTAAATGAGGGATAGATTGGCAAATAACTTGTCAGAATACAAATGATTCCATCGTAAATTTAGAATTGAATTTCCGTATGTATTGGTGAAACTTTTATTCAAACTAAAAACATCACGGCCAAAATAACCCGATAAATACAAACTGTTGTTATCATTAAATTTGTAGCTTAATTTGGTATTCAAATCATAAAAATAAGCAGCATTGTTTTTATTGTCTTCTGAGAATTTTAAAAACAAATGAGCATAAGAAGCTCTTCCGCCAATTAAAAAAGAACCTTTGTCTTTTACAATAGGACCTTCAGCAAGAAGGCGGCTAGAAATTAATCCGATACCACCATTCATATGAAAATCTTTACTGCTTCCGTCCTTTTGATAAATATCGAGAACAGAAGAAGCTCTTCCGCCGTAACGTGCTGGAATACCTCCTTTATACAGTTTTAAATCTTTAATAGCATCCGGATTAAAAACAGAAAAGAATCCGAAAACGTGAGATGAATTAAAAATAGTAGCCTCGTCTAAAAGTATCAGGTTTTGATCGGCACCACCTCCGCGAACATTAAATCCGGAAGCACCTTCTCCTGCATTAGTTACACCCGGAAGCAATAAAATAGATTTGATGACATCAACTTCACCTAAAACAACGGGCATTTTTTTTATCGTTGAAATTGAAAGTTTATTGACACTCATTTCAGGTGATTTGACATTGATTTTGCCTTTATTTTCTGTAACAACCACTTCTTGAAGTTCTTCGCCAGAACTAATAGAAAAGTTGCTTTTTTTATTTTGGTTTAAAGTAATATTTTTTTGAATGGTTTGATATCCGACGTAATTAATCTCGATTTCATATTCGCCTTTTGGAGCAGAAAGAGAATAAAAGCCATATTCGTTTGTAGTAGTTCCAATTTTTAGAGAAGGAATATAGATGTTAACTCCTATTAAGGTTTCGTTGTTTTTGCTGTCGGTGATAGTTCCGCTTAGAGTGAATTTTTCCTGTGCAAATGAGGTGAAAATCGTTACAATAAAAAGAAAAAATGTGCAGGTATTTTTTGGAATCATTACAGTGATTTTGATTTACATAGTTAACAAATTCTTACTAAATATTCTTGCGAAACCTTTGTTAAACAAAAGTTAAGATAAAAAAAGGACAACCTTGTGAGTTGTCCTTTTTGTTTATTTAGAAATACAGCTGTATTCTTTGATTATTTGATTTTGGCAACGATAGCGTTGAATGTTTCGCTTGGACGCATTGCTTTGCTTACCAATTCAGGAGTTGGTTGGTAGTAACCTCCAATGTTTTGTGCTTTTCCTTGAGCACCAATTAATTCTGCATCGATTTTAGCTTCGTTAGCTTCAAATTCAGCAGCAATTGGAGTAAAGATTGTTTTCAATTCAGCATCTTTAGTTTGAGCAGCCAAAGCTTGAGCCCAGTAGAATGCTAAATAGAAGTGAGATCCACGGTTGTCAATTTGCCCAACTTTACGAGCTGGAGATTTATCGTTTGCTAAGAATTTATCGTTAGCTTGATCTAAAGTTTCAGATAAAACAATTGCTTTAGAATTGTCTAAAGTTTGTCCTAAATGCTCTAAAGAAGCACCAAGAGCTAAAAATTCTCCTAATGAATCCCAACGTAAATATCCTTCTTCTGTAAATTGCTCTACGTGTTTAGGAGCAGAACCTCCAGCACCAGTTTCGAACAATCCACCACCGTTCATTAAAGGAACGATAGAAAGCATTTTAGCAGAAGTTCCTAATTCTAAGATTGGGAATAAATCTGTTAAGTAATCACGTAAAACGTTTCCAGTTACAGAGATAGTATCTAAACCTTTGATGATTCTGTCTAAAGTAAATTCAGTAGCAGCGATTGGATTTAAAATACGGATATCTAAGTTTGTAGTATCGTAGTCTTTAAGATATTTTTGAACTTTTACGATTAATTCTCTATCGTGTGCTCTGTTTTCGTCTAACCAGAAAACAGCAGGAGTGCTAGATAAACGAGCTCTATTTACAGCCAATTTAACCCAGTCTTGAATTGGAGCGTCTTTTGCCTGACACATTCTGAAAATGTCATTAGCTTCAACGTTTTGCTCCATTAAAACAGTTCCGTTTGCATCAACAACACGAACAACACCGTCAGCTTTCATTTGGAAAGTTTTGTCGTGAGATCCGTATTCTTCTGCTTTTTGAGCCATTAATCCAACGTTAGGAACACTTCCCATTGTTTTTGGATCAAAAGCACCGTGTTTTTTACAGAAATCGATAGTTGCAGTATAAACTCCAGCGTAAGAACGATCTGGAATTACAGCAAATGTATCTTGTGCTTTTCCATCTTTGTTCCACATTTGTCCAGAAGTACGGATCATTGCTGGCATAGAAGCATCAACAATAACGTCAGATGGAACGTGTAAGTTTGTAATTCCTTTATCAGAATTAACCATTGCCAAAGCTGGTCCGTTAGCGATTGCTTGATCGATAGCAGCTTCAACTTCAGCTTGCTCAGGTCTTCCAGCGATTTTAGCGTAGATATCGCCCAAACCGTTTTTAGTATCCACATTTAATTCTGCGAATAAAGAAGCATATTTTTTGAAAACATCTGCAAAATATACTTCAACGATAGCGCCAAAGATAATTGGATCAGAAACTTTCATCATGGTAGCTTTCAAGTGTACAGAAAGTAAAACTCCTGCAGCTTTAGCTTCAGCAATTACATCAGCAGCAAAAGCTTTTAATTTGCTTACGCTTAAAACAGAACTATCAATGATTTCACCAGCTTTTAATGGAGTACTTGCTTTAAGAACAGTTGAAGTTCCGTCTTTAGCAACAAATTCGATTTTTACATCGTTAGCCTCATTTACTGTAACAGATTTTTCACTTCCGTAAAAATCTCCACCTGACATAGAAGCCACTTTAGTTTTTGAGTCAGCAGACCAAGCACCCATTGAGTGAGGGTTTGCTTTTGCAAAGTTTTTAACTGCTCTTGGAGCTCTACGGTCAGAGTTTCCTTCACGTAAAACTGGGTTTACAGCAGAACCTAATACTTTTGCATATTTTGCTTTAATTTCCTTTTCAGCATCGTTTTGTGGATCTTCTGGGAAATTTGGTACGTTGTATCCGTGCGATTGTAATTCAGCAATAGCCGCTTTTAATTGCGGTACAGATGCTGAAATGTTTGGTAATTTAATGATGTTAGCTTCTGGCTGAGTTGCTAATTGACCTAATTCTGCCAATGCATCTCCAGTTTTTTGAGCATCAGTCAAAGATTCTGGGAAGTTTGATAAAATTCTTCCTGCCAGCGAAATATCTCTGGTTTCGATTTCAATTCCAGCTGTTGCCGTAAAAGCTTGAACAATTGGTAACAAAGAGTAAGTTGCCAATAACGGCGCCTCATCAGTTAAGGTGTAAAAAATTTTTGATTTATTCATTTTCTTTTTTTTTTATAATCGTATCGTCAGGAGTTAACGATGTAAAAGATATATTCGGCTCAAAATGAGCGGAGCAAATATAGTAAAAACACAACGAAATCGGTTGAGTTTTGATGAGAAAAGAAGAAATTAACAGATTGTTATTTCGAGCTCTTTAAATTGCTAAATCGATGATTTTGGTATTAAAAAATTACAGTTTTGTTAGTGATGAAAATAGAACATAAAAAAAACTCGTTTCAAACGAGATGAAACGAGTTTTTTATAACATTTTGATAAATGATTATCTTCTTTTATCTTTAATCTTAGCTTTTTTACCAGTAAGTTGTCTGAAGTAGAAAATTCTAGCTCTACGTACAGCACCTTTCTTGTTCACTTCGATTTTTTGTAAAGCTGGTAAGTTTACTGGGAAGATACGCTCAACACCAACAGATCCAGACATTTTACGGATAGTAAAAGTTTCTGTGTTACCAGAACCTCTTCTTTGAATCACAACTCCTTTAAAGAACTGAGTTCTTGTTTTTTCACCCTCTTTAATTTCGTAGAAAACAGTAATAGTGTCTCCAGCTCCGAAATCTGGGAAATCTTTTTTAGCAACGAATTCGTCTTGAACGAATTTTAATAAATCTGCCATGATAATTTAAATTATGGTTTTTATATTAGAACAACATTCACGGATCTCGCCAGAGGTTGGTCAAATTCGGGTGCAAATGTAGAAAATAATTATAAATTATGAATTATAAATTGTAAATTATTTTAACTGTCTGATAAAAAGGTTTTTAAATCTAGTCTCTGTCTCAGTTTCAGTCACAGAACCGAGACTGAAAACCGAGACTGAAAACTTTTTTAATGTCCTTCCAACAAATCTGGACGTCTATTTTTAGTATGTTCGAACGCCATATCTTCGCGCCATTTATCGATTTTGGCTGCATGTCCGCTGGTTAAAACTTCAGGAACTTTCCATCCTTTGTAATCTGCAGGTCTTGTATAAATTGGTCCTGAAAGTAAATTATCTTGAAAACTATCTGTCAATGCTGAAGTTTCATCACTTAAAACACCTGGAATCAATCGGATTAAAGCATCAGATAAAACTATAGCTCCTAATTCTCCTCCTGATAAAACATAATCGCCGATAGAGATTTCTTTTGTAATAAAATGATCTCTAACTCTTTGGTCAACACCTTTATAATGTCCGCATAAAATGATGATGTTTTCATACATAGACATTTTGTTGGCCATTTTTTGGTTTAAAGTTTCACCGTCAGGAGACATGTAAATTACTTCGTCATATTCTCGTTGACTTTTTAAATGCGTAATGCAATCATCAATTGGCTGAATTGTCATCACCATTCCGGCGCCACCACCGAAAGGATAATCATCCACACTTTTTTGTCTGTTGGTGCTATAATCACGTAGGTTGTGAAAATGAACTTCAACCAGGCCTTTATCAATAGCACGTTTCATAATTGAAGCCTCAAAAGGACTTTTTAACAACTCAGGTAAAAGGGTAATAATGTCAATTCGCATTTTTATTCAATAGTTTTCTTGCTGGCAAAGATACAAAGTTAATATTTGCTAATATTTAAAGATTTGTAAGAACACTTTTTTACATAAATATCGCATTTTACGCTTAAATAATGCATTTCATCGAGATATTGTGCATTTTATCGAGTTTAATATTAAAATAAAGTAGCGGTACGTTTATTTGATAAAATAGTGTTAAATTTATAAGAACTTACTATTCAAACTTAAAAAAATACCAGACTTGCTTATGAAAAAAACTTTACTTTTACTTGTGTTAGCGGTTTTGCAGACATCGTGCTCCAATACCAATAAAACGAATGATAAGTGGCTTGGAGAGACCAAGCAGAAACTTATAAAGACTTGGGGGCCACCTGTGAGAGTGTTACATGACGATCAGAATAATGAAATACTTCTTTATGCAGATCAGGTGTTTACTAGAGAAAATAATGATGATGCAGGAATTGCCGGACCATCTTTTTGGAAATATGATTATGTGTATATAAATAAAGAAGGAAAAATTTATTTATTGCAAAATGAAAAACAAAAATTTCCTCCACAATCGATAGACTCAAAAAACTTAGTAGGTCTAAGTTCGAAAACGGGCAAATAGAAAATTTTAGATTGTCTTTAAGGCTTTCTCTACAAATAAATAGTATTTTTAAAGTCACTACTTTGAAAATACTATTTATTATTTTATAACAATGTCTTCAACTAAAATAAAAATCTTTGCTATAACAGGCAGTACCAGAAATAATTCCAGTAATTTTAAAATTCTCAAATATGTTTCGAATCATTTGAAAGAAAGATTTGAAGTTGAAATATTTGAGGGTTTAGCAGCTCTTCCTCATTTTAATCCAGATTTGGATAATGAAAATCCTCCAAAAGAAATAATTTCATTCAGAAACAAAATTAATAGTGCTGATGGTATTTTAATTTGTACTCCCGAATACGTTTTTAGTTTACCAGGAAGTCTGAAAAACGCATTAGAATGGTGTGTTTCGACTACTATTTTCTCGAGTAAAAAAACGGGTTTAATAACTGCTTCTGCTTCTGGCGAAATGGGCCATGAACAACTTTTATTAATAATGAAAACTCTTGAAGCCCAATTTGATGAAAATATGCAGCTTTTAATTCAGGGGATTCGAGGTAAAATTAATCAAGATGGAAAAATTGTAGTTGAAGAAACGGCTACAGCACTTCAAAACTTTATAAAAAGCTTTGAGAATCATTTTTTATTATAAATTTACTATCTGAAACTATCTAACCAAATGATTACAAGAAGAAATTTTATAGTAACCACAGGACTTGCCACGACTGCTGTTTGGGCTCGGCCTTCATTAGCATTTTCTATGGAAAAAAAAGAAATAGGACTTCAGTTATACACGCTAAGAAAAGAACTTCCAAAAGATGTGAAAACAACTTTAGAAAAAGTATCTAGAGCAGGATATACAACAGTTGAAACATACGGATTTTCGACTGCAGCTCAATTTTGGGGCATAACTCCAAAAGAGCTTAAAAAGATTTTGGATGATAATGACTTAAAGGCGGTAAGTGGACATTATAATTTAGGAAGCTTTTTGTATGACGGAAATACAACAGAATTAATTGCTTCGATTGAAGCTGTAAAAGCTCTAAAAAGTGAATTTTTGACTGTTCCGTGGGTTGACGAACCTTTTAGAAGAAATCTTGAAGATTACAAAAAGATTGCTTTGCGATTAAATGAAGCTGCTAAAATGTGTAAAAAAGCAGGTTTGAAACTGGCGTATCATAATCATGATTTTGAATTTCAAAAACACGATGGCGTTACAGGTTTTGAAATTTTATTAAAAGAAACCGATAAAGATTTGGTCTTTTTTGAATTGGATTTATATTGGGTAATTCATTCAGGAAATGATCCTTTGAAATTGTTTAATGAAAATCCGAGACGTTTTAAAATGTGGCATGTCAAAGATAAAGCTAAAAACAATAGTGAACTAAATACCGAAGTTGGTTCTGGAACGATCGATTTTAAACCTTTATTTGCAACAGCAAAACAATCGGGAATGATTCATTTTTTTGTAGAACAGGAAAATAATTTTGCTACAAATTCTTTTGAATCAATTCAATCAAGTTCTGATTTTATTTCTAAAAATCTAATTTAAAATTAATTTATGAAGAAACTTCTTTTTCTGGTTTTTGTGATTCTTTTTGCTTGTAATTCTAAAAGTGAGAAGAATGATTATTTTGAAGATATTTCAGAAAATGATATCAAACTTTTTCCTCCAAAACCAGGAGATTGGTTGTATTCTCGTAAAGAAAAAGGGCAGACTTTTGAGCAGTTTGTTAAATCAAAACACACAATTCCAACAAAAGAAAATAATATTATTTATTTGCAGCCTTTAGGTCAATTTGATTCTTTACAGATGAAACAAATTGAATTAGTTCGTGAATATCTACAAATATTTTTCCAGTTAAAAACGAATACTTTGGAAGATATTTCCAATGATGTTATTCCGAAACAAGCAAGGAGAATTGGTCCGGATCAAAATGAACAATTTTTAGCAGGTTTTATTCTTGACAGCGTTTTAAAAAAAGAAAGACCTCAAAACGGAATTGGATTAATGGCGTTAACTGAAGTAGATTTGTATCCTAAACCCGAATGGAGTTTTGTTTTTGGTTTGGCGTCTTACAGAGATAGAATTGCTGTAAGTTCAATTTACAGATTGTATGACAAGAGATTACAAAATAAAGATTTTACTTTGTGTTTGGAAAGATTGTTGAAAATTTGTTCTCATGAAATTGGGCATATGTTTGGACTCTATCATTGTATCGATGCTGATTGCGTAATGAATGGAACAAATAGTTTGTCTGAAACGGATGAACATACACTTAGACTGTGTTCAAATTGCCAAAGAAAATTAAATTCAGGAATTAAATACGACAATAAAAAAAGGCTAACAGAATTAGAAAAGTATTTTGAGAGAAACAATTTAACTACAGGAAAACAGTTAATGGAAAAAGATCTTAAAAGCATTCAATAAAAAAAACATAAAAACATGAATATCGGAACAAGTAAAGAGTTTATAAAAGGCGACGAAATCGAATGGGAAGTAGTTGGAGAAGGAATTAAACGTAAAATCCTAGCTTTTGATGAAAGAGTTATGCTCGTAAATGTTCATTTTGAAAAAGGTGGAATCGGAGTTCTGCATGAACATTATCATACACAGGTTACTTATGTAGCCAGCGGAAAATTTGATGTAACGATAAACGGTGTAACCGAAACATTAAAAGAAGGCGATAGTTTTTATATTCCGCCTCACGCAATTCATGGTGTGGTTTGCTTGGAAACAGGAATGTTGACAGACGTTTTTGGTCCCGCTCGTGAAGATTTTTTGAAATAGTAAAAAATCAAAATAAATAAACCATATAAGGGATATAAGAAATTTAAGTTTTTGGAGGTGTTTTATACTTCGGCAAGCTATTTAAATGAACTTATATAACTTATATGGTTTATAAAAATCTTAAAAATTATACTTTTTTTAAAGTTCTGCTAAAGATTAGATTGGTATTTTTGCAGCATGAATTTATCCAAAACAAATGTACTTTTTATGGCAGTTTGCACTGGTCTTATAGTTGCAAATCTTTATTACTGCCAGCCTTTGATTGTTTTAATTGCCAATGAATTTAAAATTCCAGAAGCCAGCGCAGGAACAATAACCTATCTTACTCAAGCAGGTTATGCAATTGGTTTATTTTTTATGGTGCCGCTTGGCGACAAATTAGAACGAAAAAGACAAATTTTAATGACCACTTTTGCTACTGTAATTGCGTTGTTGATTGCAGCCACGGCAAAAAGTTTTCTAGTGTTGCAAATTGCTTCTTTATTAATTGGAATTACATCTATTGTACCGCAGCTAATTCTGCCTTTGGCGGCCTCTTTGAGTGCGCCAGAAGAGCGTGGAAAAGTTGTTGGAACCATTATGAGCGGACTTTTAGTCGGAATTTTGCTTTCGCGAACTTTGAGCGGATTTATCGGTCAGGTTTTAGGCTGGAGATCTATGTTTTATATTGCTGCGGGGATCTGTCTTTTGATCTTTTTTGTTATTCAAAGTAAATTCCCAGTTAATAAACCACAGTTTCAAGGAACTTATGGTCAATTAATAAGATCTTTATTTACGCTAATAAAAACACAGCCAGTTTTACGAGAAGCAACTGCTATCAATGTTTTCAGTTTTGCTCAATTTGGAGCATTTTGGACCACAATGGTTTTATTGCTTTCTGGAGAACCTTTTGGTTTTAATAGTGCTACAATCGGCTTGTTCGGAATTGTTGGTGCTTCAGGAGCTTTAGCAGCGCCTTTGGTCGGGAAATTGGGAGATAAAGGAAATTCAAGAATTGCGGTTGGTTATGGCTGTCTATTGGTTTTAATCAGTTTTATAATGTTTTATTTTGCTATTGAAAGTGTAATCGGAATTGCAATCGGAATTGTGTTTATTGACATCGGAATTCAAGGCGTTCACATTTCAAATCAAACAAGAGTTTATTCTTTATTGCCCGAAGCCAGAAACAGATTGAATACCGTATTTATGTCGTTTACCTTTTTAGGAACGGCTGCGGGATCGGCTTATGGTTTATTACTTTGGAAATTAGGCGGATGGCCAGCTGTAACGATCGGTTGTATGGTTTTATCTTTAATATCATTAACGATTTACGGCCTTACTTATAAATCAAAATCTAAAAAACAGAAAGCGCAAATTGATTAAAAAATTAATTTGTAAATTTGCGTTCAAATTAAAAATAACAACATGGAAAACGGAATATACGCTAAATTCAATACTAGCAAAGGTTCGATTTTAGTAAAATTGACACACGATTTAACACCAGGAACTGTAGGTAACTTTGTGGCTCTTGCTGAAGGAAATATGGAAAATAAAGTAAAACCTCAAGGACAAAAATTCTATGACGGATTAACTTTCCACAGAGTAATTGCAGATTTCATGATTCAGGGAGGTTGCCCAAAAGGAACTGGAACTGGAGATCCAGGTTATAAATTTGATGATGAATTTCACCCAAGTTTAAAACATGACCGTCCAGGAGTTTTATCTATGGCAAACTCAGGACCTGGAAGTAATGGTTCTCAATTTTTCATTACTCACGTTCCAACTCCTTGGTTAGATAACAAACATACTGTTTTCGGACATGTTATTGAAGGACAAGATGTTGTTGATGCTGTTGCTCAAGGTGATAACTTAGAGTCTGTAGAAATTATCAGAGTTGGAGAAGAAGCTCAAAAATGGAACGCTATTGAAGCTTTCATTGGTTTAAAAGGTGCCCGTCTAAAAAGAGAAGCAGCTTTAAAAGCAGAATCTGAAGCAAAAATGGAACAATTAGCTGCTGGTTTTGATAAAACAGAAAGTGGTTTACGTTATAAAATGATTCAAAAAGGAGAAGGAAAAAGAGCTGAAGCAGGAAAAACAGTTTCTGTTCACTACGAAGGTTCTTTAGAAAACGGAAAAGTTTTCGATTCTTCTTACCCACGTAAAAAACCAATCGAATTCAAATTAGGAATTGGACAAGTTATTGAAGGATGGGATGAAGGTATCGCTTTATTACAAGTTGGAGACAAAGCTCGTTTTGTAATTCCTTCTGATTTAGGATACGGACCATCTGGTGCTGGAGGAGTTATTCCGCCAAACGCTACTTTGATTTTTGACGTTGAATTAATGGACGTAAAATAAGAGTTTAATAGCAATTTAGGATTGTTATAAATAGAATCCCATTCGAATCTCGAATGGGATTTTTTTTATTTTTACTAAAAAAACAAAGCTGATGAAAAATATTTTAATCCTTGCGGGACTTGCATTATTTATGGTTTCCTGTGGTACACAAAAGTCGACTACGGTAGCTGCAGCGCCTACAGAGACTTCAAAAACTGTGACATTGACACCTGAATTGGAAGCTGGTAAAAATCTTTATGATAATAATTGTGCTAAATGCCACAAATTGTACGAGCCGAAAAAATTTACCAAAGAAGAATGGGGACCAATTTTAGTAAGAATGGGTAAGAAAGCGAAGCTTGATGAAACTCAATTGGCATCAGTTACAGATTATATTCATTCACAATTATAATTTGTATTTTAGAATAAGCATAAAAAAAACTGTTCATTGAACAGTTTTTTTTATTTTTCAAATAGATATAAAAAAACACCGTCACAGAATGAGGTGTTTAAAAAGTTAAGAATGATGTACTGCCGAATTGTCTACAGCTACTACTTTTAAAGTTTTTATTCCAGCCGGCAGTTCCCAATCTACTTCGTCATTTTCCTTAAAGCCAATAATAGCAACACTTAAAGGTGCTAAGATTGAGATTTTAGATTGTTTTACATCTGCAGCAGAAGGTAAAACGATCTGGATTTTCATTTGTTTCTTGGCTTTGACATCTTCAATTGTTACAAAAGAATTGATGCGTATAACAGAACTATCCAATTCGCTTTCTTTGCTTATTACGGCACGATCCAGTTCTTGCGAAAGCTGATTGGCTTCTTTTGTATTCGTTGAGTTTTTACTTTTTAAAATCAATTCTCTTAGAAATTGATAATCTGATTTACAGAAAGTAGGTATTGGTTTCATATCTATAATTGAATTTATTGTTATTAAAATCGAGCTAATTTTTCTTCTTAGGATTTATTAAAAACGAATATTTTTTTAGTTTTTTGAACTAAAACTTTTAAATAGAAAAACAAAAAAATATCTGACCCAAAATGAATTTTGTCAAATAAATAAATGTTTAAGTTGATGTAAATCCTCCGTCAAAAAGAAGAAAACTGAAGTAGACGGAGGCCTAATTAATAAAGGCCTTATTATGTGAAATAATTACAGCATCTAGCGGTTTTGCAATGCAAAACGACTGTTTAGAGGCTGTATGTAGTATTTTATTTCCCATAAGGATGATTAAATTGATTTGCAAAGATAGGGAATCTTTTTGGATTTAGTGCGTATTTACTTCCATTTAATGCCGCAGCCCAAACTTGGTTTTTGAGTTTCTTTTAAGCTTCTGTTATAAATTAAAGCATCAATTGCACCTCTTAAATCGCTTCCGCTAAGGGTAATTCCGTTACCTGGTCTGGAATCATCCAGCTGTCCGCGATAAAACAAACGCTTTTGATTGTCAAATAAATAAAAATCAGGAGTACAGGCTGCTTGATAAGCTTTGGCAGTTTCTTGGCTTTCGTCATATAAATAAGGAAAGTCAATTTTATTTGCCATAGCAAATGCGGTCATTAACTCTGGCGAATCCTGCGGATATTTTATAACATCATTGCTTGAAATGGCAATTACCCCAATTCCTTGTACACGATAGTCATTTGCGATCATCACAACTTCTGGAATAACATGATGCACAAACGGACAATGATTACAAATAAACATTACCAATGTTCCTTTTGACCCTTTTAGATCTTCGAAATTAAAAGTATCATTAGAATTGGTGTCTTTTAAATAAAAATCTGGAGCAATTGTCCCTAAAGGAAGCATTGTCGATTCTGTACGTGCCATTTTATTCGAAATTAGATTTCCAAAAATAGCTTTAAAAATCTGTAAATAAAAGAGCACAAGAATAAAAAATATCCAAAGAAGCAGTTAGCATTATCTGCTTGCTCTTTGGATACTTTTTAAAGTTTTTCTATGAATTTAAAAATTGAAGTAAATCTTCGTTTAGTTTTTCTCTGTCGGTATAAAACAAACCGTGTGGTGCTCCTTCATATTCAATAAATGTATTGTTTGCAATTGCTTTTGCTGCTTTTCGCGAAGTAAGATCAATTGGTACGATTTTGTCATCGTCTCCATGAATGATCAAAGTAGGGACTTTTATAAAATCAAGTTCGTCTCTAAAATCTGTGTATGAAAAAGATTCTGCACATTTCAAAGTTGCTCTTGGAGATGCAAGTGAGCACAATGTTCTATAGTATTCTAATAGTGGAGTGCTAATTGGTTTGTTGATGATATTAATGCCAAAAAATGTTTTTCCAAAATTGTCTACAAATCCGATTCTGTCTTCTTTGATAGCTGCTGCTGTATTTTCGCTTTTTTCTTTTGGATGTCCATCTGGGTTATCATCCGTTTTTAGAAGAAAAGGAATAATAGATGAAATCAAAGCAGCTTTGATAACGCCTTTTCCGCCATGACGACTAAAATAACGAACTACTTCACCGCCGCCCATTGAAAAACCAACCAGTGTTACATTTTCTAATTCCAATTGCTCGATAATTTCTTTAAGATCATCAGTTAAAGTGTCATAATCATAGCCATTCCACGGTTGAGAAGATTTTCCAAAACCGCGGCGATCGTAAGCAATAACACGATAATTATTTTGGACTAAATGGTCAATTTGATATTCCCACATTTCATTAGAAAGTGGCCATCCATGAATCAAGATAACAGGTTTTCCCTGACCGTAATCTTTAACATAAAGCCTTACATTTTGGGCTGTTTCTATATATTTATCAGTATGAACCTGTTTTAGATTAGATTCAAAATCTTTAATTGACATGCAGGCATTTGGTTCAGTATGTTCCATGTTTATATCTTTTTTACGTGAGTGTAATCGTTTTC
>NZ_DASWYK010000235.1:0-87588 GCF_036405015.1 Flavobacterium sp.
TGAAAAATAAGGCAAAGCCCCCTTTAACTTTTTCTACATTTTTCGTATCACATCCAAATATTAGTTGTTACATAACTAAAGATGAAAATCGATTTATTCCAGTTCTACCGAAGCAAAAAATTGTTTTATTCTTAAAGCTGATAATAACGTATTGCAGCTGTAAAGATTAAAATAAACACATCCTAAAACTTAGGAACACAGCATTAAATCACTGATTTTCATTTTTTTTTTAAAACTTTTTTTTAATAACATGCCTGCGATAAATATATAATGCTATCTTTGCTGTAATTGGTATTCTGCCAATGCTCACTCTGATAAGCAGATCTGTCCATCTTGTAAAATTTGTCCTCCCTTACTCTTCAGTTTAGGCATACAGCCGCCTTAATTTTTAAAACATTTTACATTATGAATATCTTTGTAGCAAAACTGGGGTTTGGAACCTCAGAGGATCAGGTGCGCGACGCTTTCGCAGCTTATGGAACAGTAACCTCTGTAAAAATAATTATAGATCCGTTTACAGGCCGCTCAAAATGCTTCGGTTTTGTTGAAATGCCTGACCAATCTGACGCTGAAAAAGCAATAAAAGGGCTGAACAACTCCAAACTGGACAGCCAGACTTTAGTGGTAAACGAAGCCAGACCTAAGCCTGATGTTTTGAACTACAGCTCCAACAGAGGTGCATCAAATTACTCAAAGGACAAAAGAAGATAGCTGCAATCTCTGGCAATGCTCTGATCAGACCAGCGGTCAAATATACATAGAGCTGATGCATAATGGCTGATACTGCTTTAAAAAGCTAAAACACTCTGGAGTAAAAGCGTATAGGTCTGTTGGTAAGAGACTCAAAGCTCTTTTATATTAATAGGAGCTTATAAACATTAAAAAGTGAGATTTAATTTTTTCACGTTATTACTATAATAAATTGCCTTGTTTCAGACACTAATCTGAAACCAATAAATCATAATGCTTCTAGCAGGCATGGAATTAGACTTTACCTTTTTTTTATAACAGGAATTATCTTTTTTTTTAAAATCAGAGCTGAAAACCTACCTGCGAAAGGCATCAGGTACAACTGCCGCTACTTTTTTATAATCATCAATTGTATGGCGGTTGCCAGCTAAATTATAAATTTAACATACTGCCATACATAATAATCATATTTACATGAAAAAATTTTCAGTACATGAGATCTGCACACATCTTCATGGCATAACTGACGGCAAAACGTCGGCAAGGGTATCCTCTGCTGGGAGCCCTGAAACTGCCCAACCACATCAGATTACTTTTATCGGAAACAAAAAATTTGAAAGGCTTTGGCCGAAATCCAAAGCTCTTGTTGCTGTTGTGGATAAGAATAGCGTCCTAGATCCCGGCCCCGGCAGGGCACTGATCAAAGTAGACAGTGTTGAGCTGGCTATGTGCCGAGTGCTTGAACTTTTCAGACCTGCGGCTGTCAGGTTTGAAAACAACATCCATCACTCTGCAGTAATCCATAAGTCCGCTGAAATAGGCGATCAAACAAAAATAGGAGCCGGCGTCTACGTAGGCGCAGGATGCAAACTGGAACATAATGTCACTATTTACCCTAACGTTACCGTGCTTGACGGCTGTTTTATCGGTTCTGGAACTGTTATATGGCCTGGGACTGTCATACGTGAAAACTGTCGCATCGGCCTAAGGACAATCATACATTCCAATGCTGTTATCGGTGCCGACGGGTTTGGTTTTGTGAAGTGTCCTGTTGAAGGACTCGTAAAGGTCCCCCATATCGGAAATGTTGTTATCGGTGATGATGTAGAAATCGGTGCGGGAGTCTGCATAGACCGCGCAAAATTCGCCTCAACTGTTATTGGAAATGGCTGTAAAATCGATAATCTGGTACAGATTGGGCATAACTGCATTGTAGGCGAGCACTGTATCATAGCAGGAAACAGCGGACTGGCGGGTTCTGTGAAACTTGGCAGAGGCGTGGTCATCGGAGGGGGAAGCAGCATTAAGGATCATGTCACACTTGGAGACGGAGCTACCGTCGGCGGCGGATCGGGAGTAATCTCCGATGTCAGTCCAGGTGATACCGTATTAGGATATCCTGCTCTTAAAGCTGCTGTTACTTTGAAACACTGGGCATCGATCAAAGAAAAAAAAAGTAATCCAATAGTTTAATTTAATACTGAAGGGAAATATGGCCGACTCATTTTTCAAAAAAGAAAATAACAAGAAAAAAGCTGTTCTTAAAAAGCAGAAAGCACTCAGGAAGCTTGAAAGAAAAACTAACAACCTCAAGGGCAAAGGCTTTCAGAGCATGATTATCTACGTGGATGAACATGGACATTTCACATCTATGGCTGCTGAAAGCCGCACGGTCAAAGAAAGCCACAAGAGAATGCTGTCCAAAGAACCAAAAACACCATCTGCTACGGGAAAGAACTAGATGCGTTATACTGCCGGCATGGTTGATGTACTGAGCACTGAGCTCTAAAAATTGACAGATACTCTATCATCAATAAAACCAAAGCGCTGAAATATGAAGCCAACGGGGATTTGATTATCTACCTGCAAAGCACCTCACCGGGAAAGGATAAAGAAAGCAATTGGCTTCTCTCTCCAAAAAATGAAAAATTCATGTTTGTTACTCCAAGTTATGGTCCAAAGCCTGATGTCATTAACGATATCTGGAAAATGCCCCTGCCTCAACCAGCAGGATAATTAGCTCGTAATAAAACTTTATCTAAGACAAAAAATGAGGATGCAAAAAAGGCGAATATGAAATGCAGATAATAAAGATTCCATGCATAATAAAAAAACACATGTCACCCAATAGCTTAATTCACCCAACAAATTTTCATTACTTAATTTTTCATGGCATCATGGCAAGTATTTTTATCATTAGCCTCTTTTTATAGCAGACTACTCTTAAAAATATATAATTTAACAAAAACTTACATAATTCCCATGTTTGACATGGGAATTATGTAAAAAATTAAATTTTATTTTGTTACAAATCCTGCATTTCCGCTCCTTAGGGTATATTGCAGTTAGAAACATGCACGGCATCAGCAAACCCTTAATTTGGAATTGAAATTGAAAAGCTGTAAATTTGATTTATGTTGAATTAACGCAAAAAATATGACCAAAAGGTTATTTAATCACATTTTGCTGGCAGACGACGATATCGATGACTGCGACTTTTTTGCCGAAGCAGTCAGGGACCACTTTCCTGATCTGAAACTCTCCATTTTGCATGATGGAGCCAAATTGATCAGTCTTCTTGAAAATCCCCAAACTCCTAAATCAGAACTGGTCTTCCTAGATCTTAATATGCCTATTATGTCTGGAGAGGAATGTCTTATAAAAATCAGAAATTCGGATGCCTTAAAAAAGCATATCATTATTGTTTTCAGCACCAGCAGCAATGCTGCGGATATCGAAAAAATGTATTCCCTTGGGGCAAATTATTTTATCACAAAACCAGTTGTATACAGCCATCTTCCTATTCTTATAAAAAAAGCATTATCTTTAGTGTCGCAGCCCGATAATCTCCAGCCAGCTTTTGAAAACTTCCACGTCAAGATATAAAGACTCCTTTGGGTCACTAAAAAATGGCGGAAAATTAATTAGGCACTGCAAATATCATACTGTGTGCTATTCAATTTTCACGTTAATCCAAGAAAAGTCGAATCCATTCATCATAAAAAAATAATGGATTTTAAACATTTCCGCCACAAAAGCCAAGACAGGTTTACACAAAATCTGCCAGTCAAAATTTTATGAAAGTATGAAAGAATGTTGCCTCATAATTTTCTTCCGTGCATCTATCTGCCTGCAAATTTTCTGCAGATATTCAAAATCGTCTGCAAAGCCAAGCACAATATAACATTAAAAGACCAAAGAAGCGTGGCTGCAATAGAAATAAGACAGCATGCCTAAATATTAAAATCCAATGTGAAATATCCTGCCGCCATCTTCAGAAGTCTCCCATTCCATTTCTATTACAGTTCCTGCCAGCTTTTTAAGATCTTTATAATTACTCGGCTTGACAGCATAAAAATCTGCTCCTTGTTCAAATGCTTTTTCGACGCTAGATCTCTCGCTGTCAGTGGAATAAATAATTATATTCACTTTCATGCCTGATCTGGTTTCCTTTCTGATCGTTTCAATGCAATGAACCATCTCTATGCCAGGCATACTAGTATTGATAAAAATAAAATCAGGAAAAATATCAGACAATTTAGATAACTGGTCTGTAAGCTGGTCTCTTGTGCTGATCTCTAGAATCTCAAATGGCTGATTTAGGGTCAGTAATGCCTCATGGAGCAGCATTCGGTCGTCCTCATCATGGTCAGCAATACATATAATCTTTTTGGAATTTTCAGGCTCGGGCATTATATTTAGTTTGTCAGGCAAACATAAAACTATAATCTAAGAATCTGCAGCCGCTTATATTTCTATAATCCTTTGTAAATTTTTAAAAAATGGAATTATATCCGTTATCCGGTTAATAATGTTTAAAGATAGTTCTACCACTATTATGAAACAATTAAAAGTAAAATAGTTTGACAATTTCCATGCTAAAAATGGGAATTATGTAATTTACTAGTAAGAATTTACGTTGAAAAGAATCAAATACTGATTTGACACCATTTCTGCCGTCAAATTTTACGGGTTCCAATTTAAATCAAATATTTTGTTCTCCTTATTATATACATTCTCTTAATTTGTTTTCAACTGCTGCTCAAAGGCTAACAATGCAATCTCATTTAGAAAATTTTTTATCATCTCATCATTATTAAAATCTTGCTCTTTCATTGAGCGATTTTTAGCTAATTCTAACCCGAATATTTTCTTTATAAATTCTGGAAGCATATTGAGAATATTTGCGTCAGCAATTACTTTTTCAGGAAAAAACAGCCTCGCAATTCTTTGTTTCATTAATACATCTGACAGCTCGTAAACCTCTGCTAAGCGATGGAATATACTATCACCTGCATTCTTTGCATAAATCCCTGACCCTGCATTTAAGGCCAGCTCACGCAATTCCGAAGCATATTTTTTCAAATAAGCTTTACAGTTTTCTTTTATCAGAAAATAATCATCATAATCAATTTTTCCTTCTGAAAAAAGCCTATGTGCATTTAAGCTTCTATCAATTGATCCGTCCATTGCTTTTCCAATCTCACGCTTTTTTATTTGATAGTCCTGCTGTCTTCCCTTATCAATCTCTTTCAATAAATCATTGGCTCTTTTGCAGAAAGAAACATCAATCTTGATATCCTGAAGAAACATCTGAAAACCCGCATTAATATAGTCAGCCCTGATTCTATATTTGCATTTTCCGGTACAATGATAGTAATAGTATTTCCTGCTCCTTCCCTGTGAAGAACTTCCTGTCAGTGTTTTTCCGCAATCTGGGCACAGCAGAATTCCTCTTAATAAATAGTTTTCATTAAGAACTCTTTTCTTTTTAACAAGTCTAGAGTTTCTTAGATTTCTTAAATTTTTTTGTACTTGTTCAAAAAGTGCCACTGATACAATTCCTGAATGCAGTCCGTCAATAATCCTGCTCTTTTCATTTCCTGTTTCAGGAATTTTGATCTGTCCGCAATAAATAGGATTTCGCACTAATATATAAAAGGCACTTCTGCTGCATTTTAAGCCTTTAGCCAAAGCCTCTTTATATATCTCTGACAGCGTAACTCTTTTTGCCTTAATTATTTCTTCAAACACTTCCCTAATTATAAAAGCTTCAGGGGCATAAGCAGCAATATACTTTTTCCCATCTGCTGTTATTTTATTCCTATATCCTAAAGGAGCCTTATTTATCCAGCGTCCCTCCAGTCTCGCTTTCTGAAGACCTAAACTTACGTTCCGGCTTTTCTTATCATTTTCAACTTCAGATGTGGCCAGATATACGGCAAGTATGATCTTGCTTTCGGGTATGGAAAAATCAATCGGCTGATCTATGGCTTGGAGCGATACTCCTAATTTTTGAAGTTTCTCAAGCATTATGTAGGCATCTGTGATATTACGGCTGAATCTGTCCCAGTATGTAAAAAGAATAGTTGTGGGAGAATTTTCAAGATATTTGATCTTTGTCATTAATTTATTCCACGCCGGACGGTTAAATGTTTTAGCCGAAAAATCCTCAAATATCGTTTCAGCAATAACCAGACTGTTATATTTACAGTAATGCACAAGCCGTTCTAACTGGCTGCGCTGGGAATATCCTTTTACAGCCTGCTCATCGGTACTAACTCGTATGTACAGATAAACCACAGGCATAAGCAGGTAGATTTTACGGGGAAATCATTATTATTTAAAACGTAAAATTTAGGAAATTATTAGATACGCAACATGCTAAATGTAAACTACATATACTTACAAGTTTATCAGTAAATTGTATTTTGAACAATAAAAATCTACCAGCCAGCATTAAAATAATCTTATATTTTAATCTGTGATTCTTGAAAAACTGCTAAATATACTACGTAGCATTGCTTCGTACAATACAGGAAACATCCTTGCAGAGGATCGGTACTTATACCTCAGATTTGTCATAAATACAACCCTCTAAACCGACTACACGGTTTGGAGGGCTACAGTCACCCCTTTTAAGCCCCTGGCTTATGCTTATGTGGCTTAAGCTCCGGATGCTTTTCCTTATTGGGTGGATTAACACGCGGTCTTCTATCGGGAGTACCGTCCTCTTTTTTAGGTTTCGGTCCCGGCTTAATGGCTTGAATTTCCATAGCAAACTGTTTTAGATTATTAAATAATTTGTTTGTACTCATCACAAATATTCTTAATAACTTTCATTCCATACTACGGAAAACCATAATTCGAGAAAGAAATAAACCAATTTTTAACTCCAATAGAACAACAAATCAATTAATTCATAGAGCCAAAGAAAGACAATTCCGTCTTAACTTAAAACATTCTTTTCAAATCCTCGATGATAGTTGTAGAATTGTATATTAGTTTATTGCTATAAACCACTTTAGTTTTTATAATTTTTGCATCAATCCCCAACAGGACATCTAAACCAAATTTACAAAGCCAATGGAAGACAGACCATTACATATAGAAAGCCAATCTCTTCAAATCATCTAAAAATGATGTTGTAATTTGTCCTGTCGAGGTCACAAAAAGCCAAATGGCGCCAATTGAAGACAATTGGCGCCTTTTTTTATTTATACTAGTAAATACGATAACTTCTAGTAATTTTTGTTTTTATTTTTTTTCTTTAAAACTAAGAGCTAGCTGCATCAGGGTATATATTTGAATAAAAAACAATACAAATAGTTAATTTATCATTCGATAACTTAACAGGATTCGAACACCTAAAAAATATGACTTTATAATATCTTATTTTTTTCTAGATGTATTCAATTTCAGAAAATGAAATCTCATTCTAAAATGATCCAATATTTCAAAATTATTTGAATTTCTCACTCTCATTTTTTCAATTATAATTGTTGCTAGACTAAAGCAAAAAAATGGTCTATTCCCGCTTGAACTATTGCCAAAATATGCTCTGGATGAAATGATAAATCTTTACGATATTCTGCCCCAATTATCATTTGACGTTGAAGATGTTTTTAAAATCATTTGTGGCATTGACCGTTCAAACGTAGAAATGGCAGAACTTCTGGATTTTTTCAGTAAGCAGACTGCTCAACAGAAGTATAATGATTATGATGGAGTACTGATAACAGCTTCAATGATTTCAAAATTAAAAAGTCTGATAAAACCTTAATAAAGAAAATAAGCGTTAATCCTGCTCCGCAGGATCGACGCTTATTTGTTATAAATGGAATTTAATATTTCTTTTTTATCAACACATTTGATACATTAACACATTATTCATTTCTTACCAAATAACGCCCCAATATATTAAAGTCTTACTCTTTTTGCTAATTGCTATTCCTTTTGAGTATCCATTTTGCCATTTATGAGGCATTTGTAGATTAGGTAGTAAATCGAAATTTACAAAATGATTTCCTGATTTAGCATCTAATACAAAAATATTAAAACTTTTATCTAGTTTCATGTTATTTTCATCTGTAGGGTTATAAACCTCAAAATTTGGTACAGGATACTTCATTTTATAGCAATCTTTATTTACCTGAAGTGAATCTAATACTTCAACCTTTTTTCTGTTTTCATAAGTATCTTTTGTTTCGAATCTATTAATTAAAAAAAGACACGAATCTTGGGATGTATATTTAGCAACAAAATGATATTTATTTAATATTGAATCAATTTTTAAGGAATCTACCTCATATTCGTATAGCATGAAACAAATATCGTTTTTCGCTTTATTTTTATTGTTGATAATTGTATACGGATATGCAAGAAGTTTATCTGGAAAATGAGAAGTTAAAATTTTGTCAAATTCACTTTTGCTTTTAACGTATGCATTAATATCTTCTTTACTTATTACTTGACCATTACAGCTCACGAACATAATCGTAATAAATAACAATCTTAAAAATATTGATTTCTTCATAATTAATTTAAGTTATTTAAACTTCTAATAGTATAATCCATATGGTCTGTAAAAAGACTGTACAAAATTTTGAATGCTTCTACAGCCATAGAATTTGTGGAACCTTCCGAAGGTGATTTTTGCCCATGCGGTGTTGTAAGGGTATACGTACTCTTTTCAATACTATTGAAATTCCCTTTAAAAATGGTTGTAGACACATCTGTCTTCTTGTTCAATTCATCAGGTTTAACATATGTAATTCTCGAATCACCTAATGGTTTTCCACCATCACTAAAATTATTTGTTATATTTTCACTCCTGTCAAAAGCTCCTTTTGATTCATACGTTCTCTCCACCATTTCAACTTGGTCAGCCATTTTATAGCCTTGCTTTTCTATAAATTTTTCTGGATTTTCAACTCTACTAGCCCCTAACTCCCTAATCTTATTAGCTTTTTCATTATTATTTCCAAACATATTGTCAGCTCCAAATCTATCATATTTTTTAGCATCTCCAGCTCCAATTTTATTTGCTGTTGTTTGAGTAAGCTTTGATTGACCTTCCACATGAACTACAGCTCCAGTTTCTCTATTAACAAACCAATCAGGAGGACGAGCCATCATACCATCGGGGTCAATAAAGTATACTGGATTATCAAGAGCGTAAACATATGGATTAAATCTACGAGATTTCTCTGCCAGCGGGTCAATGTTCATCCATCGACCAAGTGCTGGGTCATAATTACGTGCGCCATAGTCGTAGAAGTTAAGCCCAAGTTCGTCTTGGAGCTCCTTGCCATTGTACTTATACTTATAAGGTTTTGCAAATCTGCTATTAAGTGATAAGAACGTCCATATCTTTTAATCCTACCGGTTCAAATGTAATATTTTTCATTTTAAAAGATTCTTTTTTTGATTGAAATAAGCTGTTATTGCGTTAAAAGCTTTACTCATTGGTAGAGAACCTAATAACAGAGTATCACATTTAGTAGCTTTTCTGCCTCTTTTGGGGAAAGTCATATTCATTGCATGTCTTATGAGAAAAAATGCCAAAACAATTATTAGTTCTTCCATAGGTCTTGATTTTATATTTTCGTTTACAAATTGAAATAATGATTTCTTGATTGATGGTTACAACATGTAACTTTGCTTGCGAAAGTAATTTTGTGACATGAAAAAAAATAGGACACATAATTTTACATGCTCAAACAATAAAAAAATCAAGTCATTTATTTACAAATTGAAGAATCATTTTTACAAATAGTTGTTATCATTGGTAACATTCTCAAAATAAAAATCAGAATCAAGATCTAATTATAGAGCATAAAAAAAACCTATCAAATTAATGATAGGTTTACAATTTAACCGCTTTCTAAAGTCTGTTCAGAAAAAATTAATATTACTTTTTACTTGAACTTTTAGACGGTTTTAATGATGGTGTGTTTCCGGGAGTGCCCTTGTTATCACGCTGACGCTGGTCAGGCTTACCTGTTGATGTAGCTATTCTTTTTGGTCCGGTTTTAAGTCCCATCTTTTATAATTTTTATTGGTTATATATCTCAAATATAATCAATTATCAAATAGGATAAAATTTATTGATCATTTCACGTTGCTGCAAATTATTAACTTTAATATACTTCTCAGTAGTTCCAGGCCATTTATGTCCTGCGAGTTCTTGCGTTTTTTCAAGTGATATTTTCTTTTCATTAAGCCAGTTGCATATTACACTCATACGAATAGTCTTGGGATTAAGGTTACGATCAGGAAATAACATTTTAAGTGGCTCTAAAACAGCATGGATTCCATCAACCGAAATAGGCCTGCCAAGTTTGCCTAACAATAATGCAAAAGAAGTTCCCTTAAGTAACTTCGGACGCACTTCATTAATATATTCTGAAAATATGATCATCTGTTTATTCATTAATTCCATAGTTCTTTTCTTTTGATTTGTCGTTCCCTTGATATAAATCGTAGCTGCATCCAAATCAATATCCTGCACTCTTAAATTAACCAATTCCTGACTGCTGAGACCTTGATAGATCAATAATGATATCAAAACTTGGTTTCTGGAATCCAAGTGCTGATAGCGGTTTTCTCTTCCCAACAGCATTTGTAATTCTTCAGTGCTGAACAAATCCTGTACCTGAATCATCCGGTTATTGATCTTTTTGATTGTTAGATGTCTGCATGGATGATCGTTTCTATCGTCGCACATTACTAAATAATCATAATATTTTTTAATTGCGGATAATATTCGTACCTGATAATCGGTATTTGTCTGCGTTTTTCCGACCTCAGTCATATAATCTAAAATATCCTGATACTTAAACCTTTTGGCTTTTGGATTAACTTTTAAAAAATGATTGATTGTATACAGGTAGCTTGATGCTGTTTTTTCTGCTAAATTTTCTTTTAAGTACGTCTCTAATAATATTTTTGCCATGATCCTTTAAAAAGTGGTTACTGGTTTTGATCTCTTGTTCTTTATTGCATAGATATAGGTTGTATTTATTTGGGCATGGCCAAGAAACCCTCTTATAAACTCAATCCCGGCATTGTTTTGAGCCAAGTGATGTGCGATGGTATGACGCAGACAGTGAAGAGTAATTTGCTTTTGAATCAGTTCAAATCTATTGGTCTGCACGCTCATTTTCTTAAGCATATCGTTCATCTGTTCACCGTCCATACGTTTTCCTGAAGAAGTTACAAAAAGTGCTTCCTGTAATGCCTTACTCGACGGCAGTATTTTATAACGTTCTTCTATGTATTTCTTCAAGTGCCCTACAACAGCATCACTCATTGGAACATCACGCCTTTTACCGTTTTTGCCTTTTCGAACTACCAACATTCCTGTAGCAAATTGAACATCTTTTACATCCAAAGCTTCAATCTCTGCATTTCTTAGTCCACATCCGTAACCAACGGATAAAAGGGCACTCTCTTGATGATTTTCACAATATTTATACAGCATCTTTATCTCATCAACACTCAATGCATTTCGATGTTTCTTAGTGCCATGATCAGCGTACCCGGGAATATAAAAACTTTCATTGATTTCCTTATTTTCCAATAAACTAGTGAGAAACAACCCCAAGGTGAACAGATGGAATTTTATCGTTTTTTCTGAAAGTGTTCCAGAGCCTGTATGCTTTGGCCTTGAAATTAAATATTCATAATATTTGACAGACTCTTTGCTGGTTACTTTCTTTATGTCTCTTATTCCGGCGTCTTCTATCCAAATCAGGAATTCTTTTATTGGATTATAATAGAGATTTTTGCTTTTGCCTACTTTGTAATTTCTAACTGTTATAAAGCGATCGTAATTTTCAATTAGAATTTGAAATGACTCTGTATGTATTGTTTTATTCATAAACTTTATTTTAAATTTTTTAGTTTTCTTATGTTCTTTTTCTCATTCTTAGTGAGCCAGCGCTTTATTGCTTGTTCTTATTGGGCTTGTGTGCCCTTTTTAGCATTTTTACAGCTGTTTTAACTGATGGTTTAAGTTATCCTTGATTTCAGATTTTTTCTTTTCCATTGTGTCCCAATAGCTGATTATATATTTATAACCTCTATTAGGCGATCCCTCTGCAATCTGGATATATTCCATTTCCTGCAGCGCCTTGAAATAAGTATTGATTGGTGTGGCTGAAATTTTCATTTCCTCGCGGATTTCCCGCTGGGTAAACTTATATGTTGTTCCAGCTGGCTGTCTTTTAATATAATCTTTCAACTTTTCAAAAAACTGACGGATGTTCCCGCTAAGGTCATCCACTTTCATGATGATAGCATCAAAAAAGATTTCAACGGCAAGCTGGACATCTTCTTTTGTGGAAACAAGCCTTTTCTTTGAATCTGTTTTCCTTTGGTACTGATGAAGTAGGGTAATCTGGCAGATAAAATCCTGAAACTGCCCATTGAGACGTCTTAACATTCTAGCGTCAAGAGGAAGATCTATTTTGTCGGCATATGGATTTACAACATCATAATTTTTTAAAACCTTCATGCAGTTGCGCAGTATCTGTTGAGCTTCTAGTTCTTGGTCTGAATTGATATTTCCTGCCTTTCTCTGATTTTGCTGTCTGATGATCTTTAGTGTCTGCTCTTCGCTTTCATCTATACCCAAGACTATAGATCTACTTTCATTATCGTGATAAATTTCTGTTTTAGTTGTAGCAATAAGGCTTGCCAGACTTGCCTTAACAGTTTTATTCACTGTCTTTCTATTTTTTGACGCTGTTTTTTCAACCGTTGTTCTTTTTAACTGTTTAAAACTTTGAATTTCTCTCAGCGCCAATTCTGCGTCCTCGTCTAAACCGTCAAAATCCTGAATTACCAGCAACTTATTATTCAGCTGTTTATCGGTGCAGTAATATAAAGACTTACTGGTAAGACTGGTAGTATTGAATACTTCATTCTGCGGCATACATCCAGCAATTGAATTTATAAGATGGCTTTTGCCGCTTCCAGAACTTGCCTGTACCATAACATGCAGCGGATTTGACATTTTATAAGATGAAGCCGCAACAAATAGGATCTTCCTATTGTTCTCTTCCCCAATAATGCCACTCTGCTCTAACAGCTTATCAATATTTGCCATTAAGTTTCGTTTTTTAAGAAATTCAACTGCTTTTTCGTAAGCACTTGGTGTCAGCTCATTTTTTGAATTTTGCCCAAATCCTGAATTTGCTTCCTCATTTAAAAGCTTATCTCTGTAACATCTAATAAATCTGCCAATTTTGACAGATCTGATTCCAAAAGATCAGCATCAAAACTGTATTTATCTGAAAGTTCCTGGCATTGGTTCTCGACATTTCTGCTCTCAAACAAATCAATTTGAATCCTATGCCTCTTTACGTCACCATGTGCTGTAATCTGTAAAGCAATCTTCATGCTTGCTCTATGATTCGGCAGGTTTCCCATAATTTTATATGTTCCGGCTTTCCCATTAAATTCGATTTGATCGTTATCATTCACAGTCAAGGCTGTACAGGAATATTCTTTTTCCGGAACATTTTTGAGAAATTCTGTGATTCCTTCTGATCCATAATTAACCCACATGTCGTTCATACTATGTCCGTCTGGAAGCTGGATCGTTGTTATTAGTAATTCTGGTTTTATATTTTGTATTTGTGTCTGTATATTGTGCATGTGTTATCTTTTTATAATTATGATTTCTTCTAGTTCTTGTAATTGTTCTATGGCTTCCATATGCTGTGGAAGAAGCTGTCCATTGTGTAATGCCAAAACTGCATCTTTGTTTTCAAGAGCCTTAGACTGGATCAGGCTGGCTGCATCGATCACTGTTGGAACAACATAAAGTCTTTTGGTCAAAGCATGTGGATAAGCAGGATAAACACCATCTGCGTTTAGATAATCTTCTACTGGACTGTTCAAACCAAACCGCACTGTGAAATAATTCACAATAGTATTTTCTTTATCAAACAGTGGAAAAACAACACCATACCGTCCGAATACGGTATAGGCTGTCATAGTGCTTTTCTGCACGCCTGCATCGCTCTTTTTAAGCACGCCTAAGGCCTCAAATCTGTCCTTAAACTGTTGGTCTTTATTATGATGAAACTGTCCTGAATTAAAGCCTATTCGCAGTTCTGCGTAATCCAGTCCCAAGCTGTTCAGGTACTCTTTAGGCTTGGTTGCTTTTATACTTCTGATGCCTGTTTCAAAAGAGTGAAACAGATCTTCTAAGTTTTGCATATATATTGATTATTTATATGTATTTGACGTTGTTTTTTGGATGCAGGCATCCGCTTCGGGTATTTGACCGAATAATTGTTTTTATTGTATTAACCTGATTAATTGTATCTTAAATTGGAATACATTCTGGCATTATGGAATTGTACCCTTCACTGTTTCTCTTTTCTCATATTCGAATCTTCTCGTTTAACTGCTTTTTACTCTCACTGGATGTTTCTTATATTGAAAAAAAAATAAAAAGTTTAGGACAAAATGCTTCAGAAGTGAAAAAAAATTATGAAAAACAAAAATCTTATCAAATTGAAACGTTTTGCGAACCCCTGAAAACATTGGACATTTTTGTATATTTTTACATATTTTTGATCATTTTCAAATAGGAAAAATATTTTTATTTTTTTTTTACTGTCTCAATGATAGCAGGCTTTTTGCGTAATCATTAACTTACAAAATAAATTTCTAGACTAATGCTCTAAAAAAGTGGATTAGGTATTTTTTTTTCGTATAACTGATGTTGTTACATGTTTTATCTATTCCAACCCTTCGTTAATTTCCAGTACCAATTCATCCAAACCTGCCATGTTAAGTGACCTCTGATCGTCCCATATCTGGTAAAAATCTTGATATTTAAAGATTATTGGCAGCATCTCTTTACACTGGACTATCTTTTCCGGAATTGACGATAAGCTATTCCGAAATATTACCGAAACCTTATCGAAATAGTTAGTATTTCCAGTACACAAACAAGCTACGGTGTTGTCAAAAATGAACTCAGCTGCATATATGGGCGCAAATTCCAGAGATGTCAACCTGTTGTATGAACAGTCGAAAATACCACCCACTTCTGCAGGTGCGCCTTTTAATGTAGTTAAACTCAAACCCGAGCAGTTGAAATCACCGCTTACTTTATTGAATTTGAGTAGCAGTTCCGTTAAATAACCTGAAATATTAGGAAATTCAATATTCCCATATACATCTATACTTTGATCATTATTAATCACATAACGCCCTTTGAGTATAATCCAATATGTTCTGAAGATAATATCTATATCATTTTCTTGTGTAAAAATGTTATCTGGAAAAACGGCTTTTAAATTCATGTTATTTTAATCTACCTTAATCCATTATCTATTTCAAAAATCATATCTTCAAAATTTTGTCTATTAAAGGTACCATCTGGCGAGAATATGTCTGTATAATTCATATATTTAAACAAGATTGGGAGTGCTGGTAAATTTGACTTCAGGATTGCTGAAACAATTCGATTTGAATTATGTTTTTTTTCTTGCGTTTCGATCACAATTTTATTAACCTCACAGTTCTGACTGCCCATAAATAAAGAACCAATTCCGTCATCGAAAGATAATATGTCACCTATATATTCAGGACAGCCTATCAGATTTTTGAGTTTATTTCCTGAAATATGGAATGACCGTCCTATATAAGATGGGGCACCGCTTAAAGTGGTTAATCTATTTTTAAAAGCATAGTAACTTCCTGCTACTTTTTCTGGACCGCCATTCAAATTTTCTAACTGATTTAAAAATACATTGAAACTTCCGTTTAGGCATTTTGGCGATCCCAATAATGAAGTAAGCTCATTTTCATGGGAAGAGAAATCACCACCAACTTCGAGTGGTGCATATTTTAAGGATTTCAATTGATTCCCATAACAATTGAAATTCCCGGCGACATAAAATGGTGCACCTGATAGAGTCTGCAGCCTATTGGAACTGCAAATAAAATCCCCGCTTACCTTGCCAAATCTTAAAGGAAGTTTGCGAAGTGAAGAATGAGTTAGGTAAAAGTCACCATCGATATCAACCAATCCATTTTTGATTGAATAACTTCCCGCAATTCTTATATTGTACTTTTTTACTATACAATCCACCTCTTTTCTGGCTATCTCTTTTTTCTTACCCATATAAATCTAATTCTCAAGCTAATATATACTGCTTAGCAATCATATGCCAGTCTCATCACCGATATTTTTCTCTTTTTTGTGGATATCTTTTTTTTAGGACTATTCTCTTCCTTTAATGTCAAAATATAAAACACCAATCCACTTATGCTCAGTAGATATTGACTCTAAGTATTAAAATAGTTAAATACTTAAATACTTAAAGTTTAAATCAGAAAAGAAAGAAGAAGAGATATATTAAAGTATATGTCCCCCTTATGTTTCTCTCTTTTCTTAAAAGAAATACTAAAAAAACATATAAATCCCGAAAGGGGGACATCAGTATTTTATATATACAATAATCAGCAGCCTGGATCTTAAAACAATCTGACTGCCGATTGAGTCAATCCTTCATGAGATTGAATAAAAAAGAATATATATAAAATGATTTTCAACAAGTATAACAACTGCAGGCAGTTCTCAAATGAGAAAATAAACCTTGAAGAACTTATTACCACAATTAAACAAAATCCACATAAATTGGAAATTACTAGATTAAGAAACATAGCCTATAAGTCAACAGAATACGATAAAATTAAATTGCTACTACCTGTTGTTACACCTCATGGAACGTTCGTCAATTCTAAAAAAGATGGCATTAGCACACTTTCGGGTTATATGTATTTTGACATCGACGGTTTTAAAAATTCCCAAGATGTCAATCAAACAATTAAAAAGCTAAGTGATTCATTTCCCGTTTCATTAATATGCAGAAGCGTTGGCGGCAGAGGCTTGGCATTCCTTTTAAAGGTCAGCGGAGTAACAATTGAGAATTTCGACAGCATCCATGCATTTATACGTCACGATTTCAAAAACAATGGATATAAGATTGATGATGCGGCAGGCGGGCTGGTTAGAAAATGGATCATTACTTATGATCCAGAGGTGATATGTAATTATGATAATGAATATATTATTGACCAAACCGCATATGACAAGTTTATCGAGGGAAGGAAAACAACTGGAAAAAAAGCTGGAAAAAGAAATGCAGACTCAGAATTAAATAGTGATCTGGATGAAATAATTCCTTTTAGTGCTCTTTGTAAATTGATTAAAACAGAATCTGAATTCGATAAAGAAATAGAAGGTGATTTTACAATTGAAGAGATGGAATATTATAAAATCATCTATCCCGCCATTATTAAGGACGGCAATAAGCATAGGACATATATTAGGATAATTAATGCATTATACTACTTGAATCCCACCATTACCCAACAGCAGATTCTTTCATACCTTTTTTACATCAATACGACAGCTGAAGCCAAAATGCCAATGTCCAAATTGAAGTTATTAGTTAAAAATATTTGCGGTCGAATCGAACAAACAAAAGATATCCTCATTAAAATCAGACTCAAAAAAATACATTTTAACAAAGATTCAAATCTAACCAAAACTCAAAAGCAGAGCATGGCAGGAAAAATAAATGGTGCCTTAAAATCAAATAAAACGAAGGAAGCGATTCAACAGGCTATTGCCGAAATGGAGGCAGACAATATAAAGCCAACTAGAAAAAATATCGCCGAAATATTAGGAATAAGTCAAAAAACGGTCCAGAGAAACTGGAAAAAAGAATTGACAGATATTTCGACACTTGATTTCACAAGTTGCAAACAGACAAAAATGATGAACAATAATTTAACAGAGGTTGATTATTATGAAGATTATATTACAGAAGATATTCAGGAAAATTTCATTGATGATGATTTTGATTTCTGGGCTGATTAATTGTTAAAATATAACGATTTATAAAATGTTCTTTAATGAAGGTTAAATGAACATTCCGAGTGTTATTAAGGTATATTTAAATTATCGGTCAAAATAATGTTCGTTTATGAGTTAAAAATATACTAAAGAACATTATATTTGCAATCTAAAAAAACAAAAGTATGACCGGCAGCGAGTTTATCGATTTTGACAAAGCATTAAATTTGGGAATGAAACTTATTAAAACGGGAGAAAACCCAAATTTAGGATTATTGATCGTAACAGGAATTAATCTTGGTGTTAGAATTCAAGATTTATTGAAATTCACCTTTCAGGATTTACGCAAGGATTCAGTGACAATCATTGAAGGAAAGACAAGCAAAAAACGTATTTTAGCTATTAATAATAACATCCATAAGGCTATTTCTTTTTTTAATATTAATTATGATGGTTATGCATTTAAAAGTCAGAAAGGTACCGTATACTCACCCCAGCATGTTAATAGGCTTTTGAAAAAATATTTTAGAGGCAAAATCAGTACCCATAGCCTCAGGAAGTCTTTTGGAAGAAGGGTTTGGAACAATGATAATCAAAGTGAAAGGAGTCTTATTTATCTTTCGGAATTATTTCAGCACTCGAGTATCAGCATAACTCGTATATATTTAGGTATCAGACAGGAAGAATTAGATAATATTTATATAAATCTCTAGTCCTAATAAATTCAAACAAAAAATCCCGAATCATAAATTCGGGATTTTTTTTAATATAATTCAGCGTCTTTAATTTCATATATTTTATTAGGATAATTGCTGGTGGGGCTTAATCCAACGAATTTTCCCTTAATATTCACTAAATCAATGAAGCCTGACCTAAATTCATCAATTGTTTCCTCGACTTTATATTCATAATTTAAAACTGGTTCCGAAGAGTTATACATTTTTAATTTCTTGACATCTCTCGCGTTTTTCAGCGTTATATACAAGACAGCTGAATAAGTTGATTTATATTTTTCATCATAATCTATTTCCTTTTTATCAAAATATTCGGATACAAAATTTCTACCAGGAGGATTATTGTTGAGACGTGGAATGGCTTTATTATGCTCTTTGTCATAAAAAATACCATTTAATATAACTTCGTTTCCATTTACGATATAACCACTTATTCCAACATTCTTTAGCTCAACTTCTTTATTAGTGTTGTCGGATTCGAAAAATGAATCATTTTTTAAGTTTTCGGCAAATAAATAAGATTCATAATTTAAGCTGCTTTGTGTTTCTTTTTCTGCTTTTTCTACTTGAACATTTGCAGTATCAGCAATCCTGGCTGTCTCTGTCTTTTCTGAAATTTTTCTTTTATTGTCACAGTTAGTAAATAAAGTAATTGCGATTACGGATGATAGAACTCTAATAGTAATGTTTTTCATTTTATATAATTTTAATTTGTTGTTGTAAATGATTTAATGTCGCCGTAGTATATCTCGCTTCCATTCAAACTTGAAGCGAAAGGACGAAAGTAATAGGTGGTTTTTGAATTAAGATTTTTTACCGATATTTTGAACGGCTCAGTCACTTCTGTTTTAGCATATATAGCGGTGTCATTTACATTTGGGTTTGTATTGGTCGCAGAAATACATATTCCTATTCTGATGTTATCCCACCTTAAGTTGCCATTTTTAAAAATTACGGCGCTAAGAATTGCTGAATTGGAAGTTATACTAGAAGGGTCATAAGTTATAAACTGCGTTGGCATAATTATTAATTTAGAAGTTTGAAATTTTATTTCATTACTGTAATATACATTTCCTGAATTAGTTATAACGAATGGTTTGGCATAATAAATAGTGCTTTGCTGTAAGCCTATTAGTAAGGTACTCGCCGGTCCAAGTATAACCTCACCATCTTCCACTTTAAAATCATTTATTGTCGGGTTTCCAGTGGTATTATAGCATACCCCTCTAGATTTTAAAGATTTTTCAGTATCTGACTTAATTAGTGACGAAACCAAAACTGCTGTCGGCATAATATCAGTTGCTTCATAAGTTTTAAGGCTCAAGATTTCTTTAGTGTCATCTGTTTGTGGATTGTCTGCTGATTCCTCGCTAGAACAGCTAAAAAATATCATAACCAAAAGTATGATGCATTTACTTCTTACAAAGTTTTTCATAATTGAATTTTATAAATGAATAATTATTTGTCTGATTCCGATATGGAATTAATACAAATATACAAATTATAGCACAAGTGCTATAATGATTTTGTTTTATATGTAGTCCCTTTGATATGTGGAAAAGAAAAATTTAAAACAAAGAAAACTGATCTTCGATCAGGAAGGTTTAGAATTGCTGGCCAAGCGACTAAAGGAAATACGCGCAGAAAAGGGATTATCTCAAGAAGAACTAGCATATCGTTCTGAGATAACATTGTCACAAATTGCTAGAATTGAAACTGTTAGAATTAATCCAACAGTAAGTACTATATTTAAAATTGCAAGAACACTGGAAGTTTCGCTTAGCGAAATATTTAATTTTGAGTTGCATTCGCATAGAGAGAAGTAACATAAATTTTAACAATTCCACAGATCCGTAATAAAATAGTTTTTAATTAAATTTACAAAAAACTGTAAATCATATAAATACAAGTTTATTATGTTTTATTCTATCGACAATCCAAAAAATTTTAGATTTTTAATTATTATACATCTGGCAATTATCACAGTGTTTAGCATTCTACTATTTGAGCGTCACAACAAAACCGTAAAATTAGAAAGGGAACTTGCTCGAATAAACCATGAAGTCTACTTAAAACAGGTTATCCATGAAAACAGAGTAAAGAAATTTGAAAAGGAAGCATTGGAACATGAACAGCAAGTTCAACAAATGAAATCAGAAATATTATCCAAATTAAAAAAAAATGAAGATTGATATTGAAGTAGTTAAAAATTATCTAACTGTGTTCCAAGAGTACGATTCCCCAGTAATTTCAACTTATGAATTATTTAAGCTGTTAGGCTTGGATTATCAAAAAAATGATGACATCAAAATGCTTTACCACTATCTAAAGATCCTTTACGATCAGGATCTCATTGATATAGAAAGCACAAAAGCTGAAGATAAACAAACCCTTGGGTTTTCGTTTAGCCACAGTGGAAGGGTTATATTGGTTAGCCGACAATTTAGACTGACTAACGAAGGCCATAAAACGCTGGAAATAATGCTGCAATCTAAAATTTGGAATTTTACCAAATCCCAACTAGGTACAATTGGTGTAGAAAGTATTAAACAAATCCCTACAATTGCACTAGCGTTGATTAAGCATCAGTTATCTATTTAAGTGATTTAGTTATTATGGACTCAGAAGCAGCAATGTAGTTTAAAACTATTAACAATAATCTTAGGTTTATGATAAATTATTAGTCACCAAACCATAATTTATCAAATTACTTAAATTGTCTACAACCGTGCCATCTTGATTGGTTCTTAAATACTTATTTGGATAGCTTCCCACAACTGAAATAGTGGCACCTCTATTCCATCCTTCTGTACTGTAATTCCATAAAATTGTTATCGCAGAATTTTGGCTATTATCCAATAAGCTAATTGCATTTGATTTTGTTGTTTTTGTAGCTAAGCCAATCGTGTTTTCCCTATCACTAAATTGATGGATTGCATAATGTGTGATAACATTGTTACTATCCTTCCAAACTCCTGAAATTGCGTAATTTGCCATTTTTTATTCCTTTTAAATATTTTTACTATTTTATAAAATACTCCGTTTAGTTATTTGCTTCATAAATGACATCTCCAAATATTTTTTTCAAACCTTCTAAAGCATTATCTGACAACTGTTGAGTAAAAAGCAAACACAACCTTTTTTGGGGTCTTGAACATGCAACATAAAACAGATTTCGGTTTCTTTCAAAGGTGTCTTGTTTATCAGCAGGTACATTTCCTGAGTTAATCCACTCTAAAAATTGGTTCCAATTGTATTGATTCCATCCTCGACCTAAAACAACAATCACATTTTCAAATTGAGCGCCTTTTACTCCATGCTTTGTTGAATATAAAGTTTTATCATCAATATATTTGGAAACATTTGAAATTTCAACATATGGAATTGACCTTATTGATTCGATTTTAGAAGCAAAGTCTTTATCATCTTCTTCTCTTTCTCTTTCTTTTTCATCTACAGCTTTAATTTGAGCAAAACGATACTCTTTCTCTTCGATTTTTCTTGGCAATCTTGGTTTCTTTGTAGTTTTTAATAAATCTAATACATTACCAATGGTTCCGGCATGACGAAGTGCAAGAAGATTTGTCATATCGTCAAACCATACTTTTTTATCTGCGTGTTTCCGAATCCTTGGTGTACTTATATTAAATGAATGAATCATTTCACCATACTTTTTATTTTGAAATGCATCTGCTCCTATTTCTACTACATCTATTAGAAAAGAGATATATTCATTATTTTTTTTTAGATAATCATCATTATCTGAAAATGCTCTAGCAACATTTTGATATCCTTGCTCGGAAGCTAAGACATTATTAGTAAGCATTAAGATTTTAGTTGTGTCTGAACTAATATTCCAATCATTTTTATCTAATTCATGTTTTGTCCATTCTAAATAATCGTGGGCAATACCTTCTGGAAGATCACCATTCCAATGTGGGCCTGTTCTTCTTTCTCCTCTCCAATTATTACTATGAAAAACAACTATTTCCCCTTCAGATTCAGGATTGTACTCAAACTGTTTAAGCTCAGGACGCATCCTGTTTAAAATGGTAACAATATTTTTATCCGAACGGAAATTAGCTTGTTTACCTATAATTTCCATTTTACCTTTACTTGTTTCAATAAAACCACAAGATTCTGTGCCGTAAATTTTCTGCCAGTGATCACCAAAAAAGCCTAAAATTATATTGGATTCAACCTCAATAAAATTAGCTACTAATGCGTCTGCTAAAGCTTTATTTGTATCCTGATACTCATCAATTAGAATAATGGGAAACTTACTTGTAAAAATCTTTTTAAACTTATTATCCGACAAAAGTGAGGTAAATAGCTTTATAACATCATTATGATGTAAAAATATTTCTTCTTCTGTTATTTTTGGATATCCTAAATTATATATAACTTTTTGTGTTTTTATTCCACCTGCATCTTCAATCCTTTCTTGCCATCTATCCCCTAATTCTACCATCCGGTCGCGAAGTCCCTTTTGAAAGTTTTGTATGGCTTCCCATGCGAAAGCATGTATCGTATCAGCTAATACAATAGGATGATTATCTGTTCTAGAACGAATCTCATCTTTTGCAACGTTTGTATACGTAATACATGCAATTTTTTTACTTGTTTTTAAATATTCTGCATTATTTTTTTCTATCAGGTACTTTAAAGCTTTAATTAAAGTGTAAGTCTTCCCTGCACCCGCACCAGCTTCAACAAGAAAGTGCTTTTTATCATCAATTGCTTTAAATACATTAGCTAAACACTCAATTGATGCCTTCTCTGCAGGACTTAAATCTACTTTTTCTGCCATGATTTTATTCTACTACTTCATTAATAACTTCAACTGCATCTATAGCTGGGGCTATAGGTTTACTTGCAAGCCACACTAGACCTTCATGGATATATTTTGGCACAGTCCATTTGGTTTCTTCAAGTGCATATTTCAAAGCAAATTCAGTTTTTTTCTTGTTGTCTGGTGCTAGTGCTTCGGCGCTTGCTTCTACATCATCTTCTCCAATTTCTAAAATTCCAAAATGTTCTCTATTAGCCAATATAAATGCTTCTTCAAAACTTCTGCCGATCGCAACTTTTCCCTCTTCTGCAATTTGAAACGCTATTCTTCTTGAACCTGAAACTTTATTCTCTTTCGTAAAAGCGATACAGTCAGCAAGCGAATAATAACCTTGAGAGCCTTTTGCAAACCAGTTTTTTATACCTGCATTTGAAGTATGGGTACCATCTTTTACAAATGAACCGTGATAAGTAATTTTATCGCCAGGAGTCATCAACACTGAATCTAGATCTGTAATAACCAAACATTGCAATTCAAGAAAATCTAAAAATTTATAAAAATGATGAGCATATGCACCGCCTACCTCTATAGTTGTTACATACTGCAGACCAAGCTGTGGCTTACTCAAATCTGTTGCATCACTTTTTGCTATAAGTAGTGGCATCATTAATCTTTCTGCCGGCCCTTCAATAAGAATAGCTTTATCTGCAAAATATAAATCACACTTAGTTAAAGTTAAGTATTTGTGAAGAAACTCTTTATCTTCTTTCAGATCATCAGTAGTGAATTCTTTCCTCAAATCTTTCACTATAGTTTCTCGTACTGGATCTTTTGTAGTTAAAAAATATCTGATTGCTTCAAAATCGGCTTCATTTGCCATGTGTGTAGAATGTGTAGTAACGACAAACTGAACAGGCCAAGGTTTACCATCATTTAATGTATTTGAAAATTCATTTGCAATTTCATACAGCTTTCTAATAAAAATCTGTTGCATTTGGGGATGCAAATGCGCTTCTGGTTCTTCTATAAAAATAATATCTAAACTGTTTGAAATCTGCCTGCTTTGGTATCTACGAAAAAATTCAAAAAGCTGAAATAAAATGTAAATCAAATTTCTCGAACCTAATCCATTATATGTTTCTGGCAGGAAGAGATTATTTCCTTGACCATATCGAATTTTTGTGTGGCTCTCTAAAATATTTGACACATCAATAGTCGTCTCAGTACTCAAGTTAGGATCCGAAAGACCCGGATAGCCAAACAAACCAAGAGCGGGCAAAAGCTTATTTAATTGAGTATTAAAATCAGTGTCTACCTTTTCTTGGATATCATCAATAACCACTTGCAACGCCGCTGAACTATCCTGCATATCTTCAGGTGCTGAATTCGATTGAGATGTTTTAAAAAGTTGCGCTAAAACTTTTCCCAGCACGTCTTTTTCAGAATGTGTAACATCATCAAGTCCTCTTTGCGCATTTATAAAGCTAGCCCCTAATACTGATCTAAATTTCGAGTAATCAATTGTAGCTGTATTTTCTGTATCGGTAGGATCTACAGCTGTAATATGAGTTTCAAAAAGGCTAGGGATTCTCTCTTTAAGTGACTTCATGAAAAATTTTATGCTATCTTCACTTTCATCTACTATACCATCAAAAAGCGAATCTATTTTACCATTTTTAAGAGAGTATCTAACAGCTATTATAACGATATTACTTGCAGGATCAAGATCAATTATAAAATCTCCTAATAATCCTAAATCATCTATATCAACTGGGTATTGTATCGTAATTCGAATTTCAATAAATGGAAGGTGATCTCGTATCTCAGCATCATCTTTCCCAATCAACTTCGCATGTAATCCTTTAAGAAAACCATCCATTGCAGAAAGACTAAAATCGTAAATTGAGAAGGACGGATTTTTATCTCCAATTAGTCGACGGAAAATTTCCGTTAATGATGTTTTTCCTGAATTGTTTCTTCCGACGATAACTGTTGTGTGATCTTCCAAAGAAAGAATCACGTGTTTTAATAATCGAAAATTGATTATTTCAAGAGTTTTAATTTTCATTTCAGTTTATTTTAATAGCAATGGTGAAAAATTATTTTAATGACTGAATCAACTAAAATTATTCAGCCAGTGTATGGAAATTTCTTTTTAAACAATAATATTTCTTTATAACATTTTAATCATCTTCTCTGAATGAATTATCTTTAGCTTCTTCTAAAATATCCTCAATATCAACTTTAAGAGCGTCACCGATTAATTCAACTGCTTCGGATTGAGGTAATAATTCTACTTTTCTTAAATGCCTTTCTATTGCTCTTGATCTAGTTCCGGCTGAGTCAATTGTATTTGTTGCCTCTTGTAATTTCTTTTTCGTCTTATCCAAGATATTTCCGAATTTTCCAAACTCAGTTTTTACTGCACCTAAAATCTGCCAAACTTCGCTAGACCTTTTTTGAATTGCTAGCGTTCTGAATCCCATATTTAGACTGCTTAAAAAAGCAACAAGATTTGTTGGGCCAACAACAATAATTTTCAACTCTCTTTGTAGTTTTTCGAATAAACCTGTTCGTCTTAGTACTTCCGCATACAGCCCTTCTGTCGGAACAAACATAATTGCAAAATCAGTTGTGATAGGTGGATTAATATATTTATCACTAATATCTTTTGCACTTTTCTTAATAGCATTTTCAAATTGTCGATTGACAATTTCAATATCCTTAGCATCTATCGCTCCAATATTATCATAAGCCTCTAATAATCTTTGATAATCTTCATTTGGAAATTTTGAATCTATCGGTAGATATAAAGGAGTATTATCATCAGTTTGGCCAGGTAATTTAACAACATACTCAACTCTTTCTTGGGTGCCATTTTTGACAATTTTATTATGTTCAAATTGCTCTGGGGATAAAATCTGTTCTAATATTGCACCCAGTTGAATTTCACCGAAATTCCCTCTTGTTTTAACATTGGTTAGTACTTTTTTCAAGTCCCCAACACCAACTGCAAGTGTTTGCATTTCTCCTAATCCTTTATGTACTAATTCAAGCCTATCGCTAATAATTTTGAAAGATGCATCAAATCTTTTTTCAACAGTAGCTTGTAATTTTTCATCAACAGTATTACGCATCTCTTCAAGTTTTTTTCCGTTTTCATCTTGAAGTGTTTGAAGTTTTAATTCTACAGTTTCTCTAATCTTTTCTAACTTTGTTTCGGTATCTGATTTTAATTGCTCTTGCTTTGTGATTAATTCGGTAAATTTTTGTTTTTGTAATTCGTTAAAATCTTTCACATTTTGAGAAAACTTGTCTTCGAAGGATTTTAATGATTTCACTTGTTCTTCTCTATTTTCCTTAGCTGAAGTAGTAAGTTGATCATTTAAATCTTTAGTTTTTTGGTCAAAAGAAATAAGCAATTTATCGGTTTTTTCTTCGTTGCTTTTTAATGAAGTAGCTAACTCATCTTTTGTTAGCTTTGAAGATTTTATAAACTGCTCTGTAAATTCAGACTGTTTTTTCTCATTTGATAAAATTAGCTTCTCAATTCTATCTTCATTATTTTTTGTTAAAATTTGAAGTTGTTCAGAAAAGTTACCAAACTGATCCTTCTGTAATGTGGAGAGATCTGTTATGTTTTTGGTTAAAGTATCTCCAAACGTTTTAAACGATTTCGCCAACTCTTCCCTAGTTTCTCTGGAACTTTTCTGTGCTTCATCTCTATTAGTAGAAAATTCAGAACGGATTAGTTGATCTATTTTCGTAAATTCTAAATTATGTTTTGCGAGTTCATCCTTGAAGGCATTATTTTGATCTGATTTCTTAAATATTATTAAAAAAAGATTAATAATAAGCAAGATTATAATTAATATTAATAGTGTAATTATCATATTCATTCTTTTAATTTTTATACTTTAAATTTTATTCAGCAACAAATAGAATGAATAAATTTATTATTCTATTACGGAAATCCGTAACAAATAAATCATTTTCAAATTGATACACAATACGTATTTATACTGGTTTTTGACTTCCGAAGTTTATTCAAATAGGCTGCAGAGGACCAAGTACTGACCACATAAAGCATTAGTATCTCAAGAAAAAGAATTATATTAAAGTAATTTATTAATCATATTCATGGAGCCCCATTGACAACATTAACCTGATTGATTTGATCTGTTACGAATTGATAATTGTCTTAATTGTTTTCTGCCTTTTCGCTTTTACCTTATATCTCCTAATCATATCTTCAACCTTTGGCTCAACATAAATTTTATATTTCCTTTTTGTTTCAGGTAAATAATCGATGGAAGTAAACTCGTTATCAAAAGCAACCACAACTTCACCAACAGATATAGGAAATCCCTCAAATGAGGTCAAACAATTAGACTGGCATGTAAAAACTTCACCAACATATTTCGGTGCATTTTCTAATGATGTTAATCGATTATAAGAACAGTTGAAAGTTCCTGTGACATTGTTGAATTTTATAGGTATTTTTTGAAGATCCATTTCCATCAGAATCACATCACCATCAACATCTATAGAGCCATCTTCATTGAAAGTGTAGTCATCTATATGATATGTTTCACAAAGATCCATAATCGTTTTTTCTCCGGTCTTTTTTTGTAGTGCATTCATAATTATTCTGCCGAGATTAAACTGTTGCCGCCAGCTTTTTAGTATGGGTAATATTTTCTCATTTGCATTACACGCAATGGCATAACGCATTATTAACAAGTCTTTCCATTTGGAAGACTGTGATGTATCAAAAAGATACATTGAGAGTTTTACGCAGCAGGCGAATGATGTAAAGCTGCAACCATTAGATAATGGTATTTTGAGGTTTGTTTGTAGGGCAAATGTAGTGCAATCATAGAATACCTTCCAAATTTCAGTAAGCCACACAATGACAAAACCATCGGATTTAACGCAATACAAAAGTGATTTTAGACTTTATAAATCAATAAATAGCGTTATTTATTATCAATACTTTAAAAACCAAAAGTAGATGTATCTAATTTTGTATCTAATTATATAAAATTTTATATATTATTTCAAGCGGAAATGCGAATATGATAAAAGTGACATTTTACATCAAAATTTTTTCTGAACAAGTGATTTTTTGATTGGAAAACTATATTTTAGGATCAATCCAGAATCAGATTAAATCTTATTTAAGTTCTTTAAACAAAAAGGATGAGCTAATTGCCCATCCTCCTTTTTTATATTAAAAGACTTTTTTGTTTATTCCCAATCATTCCAATCTGAATCTTTACTTTCTCGCCATAAGCCCTTTCCAATTTCTAAGTTAACAGTTCTTTGAAGCGTATCATCAATTCCTAAGATTGTACCTAATGGCACAATTCTTATTTCTTCTTCTTTAAAATCTGGGCCTGGACCTGAAAACATTTCCCAAACATGATCTTCCCATCTCATAAGTTCTACTATTGTTTTACCTTTTAATGAATCAATATCAGTTATAACATAAGATTTTTTAGGAACTTTAATATTCCAATCCATGTCAAGCCACTTCCAAATTGGGTCATCTTTAATAGTAGGGTGCAACATTAAAGGTGTATCCAATGTTCTATTCTCTAGAACAATTTGATAGGCTAAAATTTCATCAACGTTATAATAATCGTAAACGCCAAGCATTAGTTTTTTGCACCAAGATGGGTCAACTTTATCTAAATAATATTTATTACCAGATAGTGTAAACTTTGAATCTATTTTTGATCCAGATTGCAATTCATTATATACATGTCGGAATAATGATTCGTTGTCCTCAATAGAAATAAATCCGCCTGCAACTACTAATTCAAAACCAAATTTTTCAGTTAATCCAATAGAATAAGAATAATCTGGATTTTGACCAGCATTTACTAATGTAAGATGGTAGTTATTTTTACTAATGCCAGTTTTTATAATCTCTAAAAATTCACACCTAGTCATTTATTTTATACATTAATTTTAACAAAAATAAAAACAACTTATTAAATAGAGTGAGACAAACATGCCTCTTTATAGTCAAGTTTTTTGTTTTCTAATTCATTATTTAAAAGACTCTTAATTGGCAAAAAACTAACTTCTTTAGGAACGTTTACAGAAATATATCCTTTTAAATGATTTCCTTCCCAACCACAATCAAAACTTTCAATTTTTTTTGTGATACCTTCAATATCGTTTTCATTATATATGATTAATTGAATAGTACTATTTCCTGATTCAATAATTATATCATCAAAAAATAATTCGCCATCATCATCTTCTACACTTATTAAGTCATCATAAGCAATATTGGGTGCGAAAAAAGGAATATTTTTAATTCTATAACCGTTTTCTTCCTTAGCAGCCCAAACAGTTTCCATAGCTATTTCCCCTTCGAGATTGTAGTAAACAAACGTTACTTTATCATTTACTTCTTCTTTCATTACCCTTTTTTAAATTACAACCTCTACATAATATTTGACCATTAGCTGGGTACGGCAAAAGTGATGATTTATACCTTGAACCAATAGCTTCTTTTTGTTAATTTAGAACTTCTGGCAGGTATGGATTTATTTCATCGCCATAGCTGTCTATTCTTAATAATACACCCTGTTTATACTTTGTTCCAGAAACATCTTTATATGACATACTAAAAATTATATAATGATGACTTCCGAAATTTTCTATTAGAAAGTGAAGAAGATAGATTCCATCATCCTTTTTCAAATGATTTTGCTTCTGTGGTGCCCATGCAACTCGGTTAACACCTTCCATTTCACTATGATCAACAGAAATTTCAAGTGCCGTATTAAAAGACTCATTAGTAACTTCAATACTGTAAATCCTGCTGTTTTCCCTTTCTTGAGGTGTAATTATATTTTCAGATATTTTATATTTTAAATCAGGTTTTATACTTTCCCGGAATCTCACACTTTCAATTTCAAAAAGTTTGTTTTGAGTAATTTGCACTTCTTTTTGAGATTTTAGTGTTTTGTAAAGATAATACGCAGTCAAAGTTGTAACTGCAACCATAAGCCAGTCAGAAACTGTTCCCCATACTTCTGGATCAAATTGCCACATATTTTAGATTTTTAAATGAATATTTTGTGCATAATTAAAAAGGATGAGCAACATGCTCATCCTTCTTATTTAAATTAATCCAAGATCTTCAAAAAATAACCTTAAATCATATCTAAATTTTTCTTTATCAAAATTTTTAACCTTTTTTGGAAGTGAATCAAGGTTTGATAAAGAATTTAAAATTTCTTTCGCTAAAATCTTTTTACTTAATTCATCATAGGAATCTATAAAATCTTCGTAAAGTTCATTATCAATTTTAAAATCATTTTCAAAAGTCTTGGATATTTCCATTTCTTCACCTGTAAGTCGATTTACAACTTTCTTATAGTCTGTATATTTGGGTTTTCTTACTTTATACCAACCTTCATATCCCTCTTTTGTTTTTATACAAATACATCCTAAAAGATAATTTTGAATATCTTCCCCATAATTATTTTTATTTAAAAATATATTTATTTCATCTGATAGCTGATTGATTAATTGGGATTTATGATCTGCATCTCTATCAATTTCTAATGTTATTTTAAATCTCATATCTTATCTAAAAATTTTATTTCCTGGTGGTAACTGACCATTTTGAATATAATAATTAACTATTTTTGACTTTTCTGCTATTCTAGCTTGTGTTTTTGTTCCCTCAAATTCATTGACCTGCTTTACACCTGGTCCAATTCCATCTAATTGAGTTTGCGTATATCTACCATCAGGTGAACTAGTTTCCCCATATTTCCAAACATCACCTGCATTAAGAGACATTGTCCCTGTTGGTACAGAAGAACCTGCTGTCATTACAGGATATTCACCACTGACCGATGCTCTTAAAGAATACTGAACTGCGGGTGGTCCAGGATCTTTTTTCATAATCTCGGAAATTTCGTATCCTGCTTTTAAAGTTATGGCTAGTAATGCGGCACCAGTTACTTCTACGCCTGCACCTGCATCATTTACAGGATTACCTGCACCACTTATTACTGTTGCACCTGCAAGTGCCAAACCACCTTTCATTACTTCGCCAGATGTATCTCGAGTAGCATTTTCTGCCGCTTCAGCCGCATCTGGTGAGATATTCATTTCACCGTTGTTTGTAAAAAAACCATAATCACCTAGCACAATTTTGTTCCCGAGAGACGAAGTATAACTTGTACCATTTTGATAAAAAGTAGCATTCTGATATAAAGCATCCGCAGATGCCTGATCAGTAACCCTGCTATCATATATCATTCCTTGACTAGTGTTAACCCAATCATCGGCTTGCATTCCATCTGGATCAACAAAATAGATCGGATTATTGTAAGCATAATTATAAGGTGTCCATCTACGGGAAGTTTCTGCCTTAGGATCAATATTCATCCAACGCCCTAAAGCCGGATCATAATTGCGTGCCCCAAAGTCGTAAAACCCAAGCCCTAACTCGTCTTGCAGTTCTTTTCCATTGTACTTATACTTATTCACACCAGCCACATAATCATTATATCCTTTGTGTTTCAACCCGAAAGGATAATAATTATTCTCTTCAATAATTTCAGTAACCTGTGTCGTTGGGTTTCTGGCGTAACTCAGGCGTACATTCCCCAAATGATCCTTATACTGAAAAACATATGAATAAGCTCCATTATCATTCTTCACATATCCTTCGGCTGTTGGAAAAAACTCCAATATATTGTCCTTGTACTGGTAACCTCCCAGATAATTGGTTGTTGTACTTACCGTTCCCTCGGTAACGATCTTCTCAATCTTCTGTCCCGCTGCAGTGTAAATGTACTCAATACTGCCTGTTGTTCCAAACGTTATTTTCTTGGGAAGATTAAGGTGGTTGTAACTTATCTCGGTGATGTTTTTATTCTTATCAGTAATCATATTGCCGTTATCATCATAACTGTAATCATCGCCAGTTTTATTGATGTCGTTAAATCCACTACTGTTGTTTGAGTTATCGGTTACCTTGGACAACTGGTTGGAGTTGACAGGATAGATGTAGTCCAGATCATCGATGTCTATATTCCCCACCTGAGGATCATAATCCCCTTTCCTGCTCAGTTTTTTGATGTTTCCGTTCTTGTCGTAGACAAGGTTTTCATCATAGGCGCTTGTCGTGATGCCGTTCTTCTCATAGATCGCATTCTTTAGTCGGTTGAGTTTGTCGTATTTATAACCGTAGGCCCTTTCGTTTAAATCTGAAGCGGTTTTCCAGAATGTTTCTGATATGTTTCCGTTGAATAAAGGGGATACATCCGATATATCGGTCTGTACGGCATCATAGTTAATTCTAAAAGCAAACAGATCAACCGGATCCACATCCTGCCCAAGATCGCTTGTTTTATTGATTTCAGTCAACCAGCCCCTTATATTGTACTTGTAGTGTACCTTCTGAAGCGGGTTTGCTGTATTGTTGCCTACATTTTTGCGTACCAGTTGCCCAACAGCATCATAATCATTATCGGCCAAAAGCTCCACTGCCCCTCCATTGATCTGATGCGTATGGGTAAGGATGCGGTCTTGCGGAGAATAGGTAAATTCTTCACGGACCACTATTTCAGGACTACCCGAGGTGCGTCTATGTTTTGTAATGCTGTGCAGCGTTTTGCCCATAAAATCAAGTTTGCTTTCACTCGACGTATAACCTCCCAAATAATTCTCAAGATAGTTTTTTACCGGTCTGGCCTTGTCATCATAAAATATCGTGATGGTTTCACCCACAGTGGAAGCCGTAGTAGTTACGGCCCTTGTCCAGCTGCCCGAACTCAAGCCTTTTACATTACCCAAAACCGCCTGATCCTCAATAGTCGATGCAAGGGGCTGTGCATTTGGAAACGCGTAGTTATCATAATAGTTGACCGTCAGCAGTTTGAAATTTACAGGCTCGACAACATTGCTGTAATAAACCGCAATTTCGTCGATGGTACCCGAATCCTGTTTGCTTTCAAACAAAACGGTGGCATTGTTCTGGGCGTCCTGCAATGATTTGCGGACAGCAGAATTTGAGGCCTGGTTCTTCCATCCGGTATAAACAGGCCTGCTGTAAGCATCGTATTTGGTAATCATCCAGCCTGTCGCCCCATCGTTTTGGAAAGGGGATAGTACAGGGCCCGTAGCCACGGGACGATCCAGTTTGTCATAGACTATGAACTCCCATTGTTTTCCTGGAAGCTTTTTCTCCACCAAACGGTTTTTCTCGTCGTATTTATATTGGTAGCACAAACCATTCAAAACCTCATAATCTATATTCCCATCCGCTTTTGGAGGGATCACATAGGTTAGGTTGCCATAGATGTCGTAAACATAATAGGTATCATGTTTGTCTCCTGCGTCATAGGTTCTTTTCAGGATGACCTGTCCTTCCTTGTTTTTGAATTCAACTGTGGAGCCGGAACCTTCCGCGGGACTGGCAGAAGTGTTTTCATCATAGGTCACCGTTTTGTAAAGTACGTTTTCCGCATAGCTCCCACCGTCTGAAAATGAAATATCGTACAAGCCCGAACCCGCACTCCACGATGTTGATGCCTTCAAGAGCCTTACTTCATCCTTCTGCTTGTTGGTCTGGTATTCCAGTTTGATTTCATGGCCGCTCCCCATTAACCAGGAACCTCCCGGAGCTGCCTGTTTTAAGATCCTGCCCAGTGGCGAGTTTTCCAGTTCTTTTTCTGAATACGGATTTGAGCCGTTGTCATACAAACTGCTGTAAAATGAAGCGGAGGCACCAATTGCGGTACTGGTCTCGATTCTGGAATAATTGGTACCTCCATTTGCTGCCGCATAAGGTAGGTATTCCTTTATCTGCCTGCCAAATCCATCATATTCAACAGCAGTAACAAGATCCTCCCCATTGCCGCCCTGGCCGATCCCTCTGCCCTGCAAGGAACGCCCCAGTCCGTCAAAATAAGTCACGTTCTGGGTCATCTCTTCTTTCGTCAGGGAATTCAGATTGGCCGACTGAACTGCTTTTTTGGGCGCTATGGTGTAAATGAAATTATCGTCAGAAAAGGTTTGGCCTATAATTGTCTTAGTAAAAAACAATAAGAATATTATTAATATATTTTTTTTCATTGAATTTCTATTTTACTTTTTTACTATTAATATCTGACCATGTTTGTCAGCGTGACACTTGTTACGTTTACTATACTCCCTACTAATGATATCTCTGTAACTTTATCAGCTTCACCTCTTGCATAGACCACGGTTTCGCTTCTTGTAGCTGTCGCACCGCTGGTACGTACAAAAGTTATTTCAAAAGTTAATGTTGCACCATTATGGGCTGTTGTAGAAGCAGAAGTCGAAATCGACAACTTTCTAGTTGACGTATTAAAGTAATATTCATAATCAAATCTAACGGGTGGAGGAATAAATGTGCATGATCCGATTGCATTCGCATTCGCCTGCCCATTATTGAGTAGAACCATAAGGGCCAAATTATCGGCATCTGCCTGCGAAATTGTTGATAATCGCGCTCCATAAGGTACAGAATACACAACAGAACCTCCTATATAATTAACACCACAATTGTTTCTGGTAAAAGTGGCGGATTGAGCAGCACTGAAAAATGTACAGGTCGCTTGCATATTTGCCCATTGCTGCCCAAAAGTATTTATGGCATCCTGTGCCTGATTATCTGCATGTGATTGCGAAAAATTGCTAACAAATTCCCCATAAGGGACCGAATATGTATAAGTTCCAGGATCTGTATTTGCAGGGCAGTTATTTCTAAAAAAAACTCTACTTACAGGTGCATTATAGAAAGTACAACTACCATTCGCATTGGCATAGGCCTGACCATTATTATTCACATAAGAGAGGGCTTGAGAATCAGCTGCAACCTGTGAATCGGTAGAACTGTATATACCTGCGGCAACGGAGTACCAGACACTTGAAGGACTTCCTCCAACTGCACAATTGTTTCTGGTAAACAATCCGCTCTGCGCCGTATTCCAAAAAGTACAGGTAGCATTCGCATTGGCATAGGCCTGACCGTTATTATTCACATCATAATCAGCCTGCGCATCGGCAGCCACCTGAGAATCTGTAGAACTGTACAAACCTGCTGCAACGGTATACCAAACACTGCCAGGGGCACCTCCTTCCGCACAGTTGTTTCGACTGAACAATCTGCTTTTCGCACTATTCCAAAATGTACAGTTAGCATTAGAATTGGCATAAACCTGACCATCAGCTATAAATTTGGAATAACCATAAGCATCTGCATCTGCCTGAGAGATTGTTGATGTTACTGCTCCTATTCCCTGACTGTAGGACACACTTGAACCGGAGCCGCCTGCAGCACAATCATTCTTGGTAAACGAACCGCTCTGTGCTGCACTGTAAAAAGTACAATAACCATTGACATTCGCATAAACCTGACCATCAGCTATAAATCTGGAATAGCCCAAAGCATCGGCGTCGGCCTGGGAAACTGTTGATGTGACAGCACCTGCTCCCTGACTGTAAGAGACATTTGAACCAGCCCCACCAACGGCGCAATCATTCTTGGTAAACGAACCGCTCTGTGCTGCACTGTAAAAAGTACAATAGCCATTGGCATTGGCATAAGCCTGGCCATCAGTTATAAATTTGGAATAGCCCAAAGCATCGGCGTCTGCCTGGGAAGTTGTCGAGGTCTGCACTCCTGCTGCCTGACTGTAGGACACGTTTGAACCAGAGCCACCAGCAGCACAATCATTCTTGGTAAACGAACCGCTCTGTGCTGCACTGTAAAAAGTACAATAGCCATTGGCATTCGCATAAACCTGACCATCAGCAATAAATCTGGAATAGCCCAAAGCATCGGCTTCGGCCTGCGAAACTATCGATGTGACAGCACCTGCTCCCTGACTATAAGAGACATTTGAGCCAGAGCCTCCTGCAGCACAATCATTCTTGGTAAAGGAGCCACTCTGTGCTGCACTGTAAAAAGTACAATAACCATTGGCATTCGCATAAACCTGACCATCAGCAATAAATTTGGAATAGCCCAAAGCATCGGCGTCGGCCTGAGAAACTGTTGATGAAACAATACCTGCTGCCTGACTGTAGGACACGTTTGAGCCGACCCCGCCTGCAGCACAATCATTCTTGGTAAACGAACCGCTCTGTGCAACACTGTAAAAAGTACAATAGCCATTGGCATTGGCATAAGCCTGACCATCAGTTATAAATTTGGAATAGCCCAAAGCATCGGCGTCTGCTTGAGAAACTGTTGATGAAACAACACCAGCTCCCTGACTGTAGGACACGTTTGAGCCGGAGCCACCAGCAGCACAATCATTCTTGGTAAACGAACCGCTCTGCGCCACACTGTAAAAAGTACAGGAACCATTGCTGTTGGCATAATTCTGACCATCCGTATTGAATTTAGCCAGTCCTAGGGCATCGGCATCTGCCTGAGAAACTGTAGATGTTACCGCTCCTGCTCCAAGACTGTAGGATACCGTAGAACCGGATCCTCCCTCGGCACAATTGTTTTTAGTAAATGAACCGCTTTGAGCCGCACTTTTGTACAACACAACACTGCTCGACGAGTTATCATCACAATCTATGGTCTGGCCTTTGTAATTATAACAGTACTTTTGGAGTACATTTAGATCCTTATCCTTCACAAATCTCAATCTTCCCTACCTGTCATATTCATAGTAGGAAGAAAATCCTTTGGCATCGGTCATACTGGTGACACCAATCAATCTATTATAGGTGTAGGTTGAAACAAATGCATTGGGAAACGAATTCCTAAAAGAGTTCAGTGCATTTCTCAAAACCTGCTCCGAACAATCACCAGACATGCAATTATCGGAATCATTGTTGGAAAGAGTCTGTAAATTGGTTATTGTTTCAGGAGCAATCGCTGAATAAGGCAGATTCTCTATTTTTGCAATGGGCTGTGTTTTATCATACCCCCAAATAACAGAAACCGGAATTCCGTTTTCGGGTGTATATTGCAGAATATTCCCATGATCATCATATAAATCGTAGGTGATCTTTTTGTCCACATTCAGATCAATTCCCGACGAACCTTTGTTGGCGTAGACAGATTTTGGAAGCAATAGATTGCTTGTAGACGCACTTTTGTCATAATGGGTCAACTGCTCCGATATTTTGGCTCCTCCCTTAAAGCTTTGCGTGCTCAAAGGAATCCCGATCATGTTGGCTGTTTTCAATTCATTTATAAAAGGCTTGTCCGAGACTTGTGCATCCTGTGCATAAAAATACTTGGTCTCCAATGTCTCTCCTAATGAATTTGTTGTGGTCTGGGACGACAACTGAAGATGTAATGGATTATTATAATTGAACGTCGTACTGGTAATTACCTTACCGGTCAAAGTATTTGACGAATCATAAAAATAACTTGTCTTCTCCGATGATTTTTGATAATACCATAGTAGAGGCACACTGAACCCTACTGGTTCAATACTTTGAAGCACCTCTATACCACCATCAAGAAAGTAAGGACACATCGGTGTAAAGGGATCAGAGGGATTTTCTCGAATATTAGTAGTGGAATTGCGAAACATCTTAAAACCTACATAAGAAGAAGTATTAGAAGCATCTTCAAAATATGTGTTTTTTTCCTCTTCGACTATATAATCAGCAGTTCCTCTTGTTTTATATACTTTTTTTGAAAGTACTTTTCCTCTTTTCCATGTTGTAGAAATTTGCACCGCGGGACTTCCGAGAGGAATTTCATCCCCTCCTGTAGTAAACTCATATTGCGTATAAAAATTATTTATCTGGTTTTTAGTATCTATCTGTTTTTCTCTCACATATTGATAAATAACAGAATTGCCTTCTATGCCAAACCTTGAATTTGAACAAATACTATAAGTTCTCTGGGAATTTAGTCCAGGTGTACAAAGCGATCCTTCAACATCACAGGTATAGTAATTATAATTAGTAAAACTCTTTGTAGAAAATGTAGTAGCCATTTCGTTTATTAATTTCCCACTATTATGAGTGATATCTGTTATATTAGAATAATCATATTCTTTCTTTAAAATTAGAGTATTATCATGATCATAATTTTCAATACTTTGAATTCTTAACCCTGAACCTAGTACATTTTTAGGAGTAAGATCTTTGTTTACATATTTAAGCTGTAAATTGTTAATGCTATAGTACTGTCCATACACTTCAACTTCAATTGTACCAGACTTTGGTAAGGTAAGCGACTCATTAACATCCAGTGTAACCAGTCTTCCTGAATCATAAATTACATTAGATCCCGAAATTACTCTCACTCTTGCGTAATGATATTTGAGTAAAGTAGGATGATCTCCTTCTAGTTTCGCCAGTTTAAATGTCAGAATTCCCACAGCATTAACGGCCGTATAAGGAATGGAAACATAATTAACACAATCTGCTGGATTTGTGTTCAGACAAATGTTGCCATCATTAGGTCCTGGCCCCTCTTTTACAGGTACTGTGCCTCCTGTCCCCTGTATTACGCTACTATTTACAATTACAGGGACATATTGGTTTAAAACATCAACACCATAAAATTGATTATTTTCATAATTAAATCTTGTCCATCCTTTTGTTCGATAGTGTATCTCTTTTAAAATTCCCGCCTGAATAAATGATGTACTAACAGAACGATCCGCTTTACCTACTTCGGTTGGATAAGGACCGGAAAGATAGTGTTTAGGAATAAGGTCCAGATTATTTGTCAATCCATTATTATAGCCATAATAATCCTGACCTTTAGATGTCTTGTTGGGTAAGGAAATAGTGGAATATACAAATTCATCTTCATTCTCTCCAAACAAGTTTAAGATACGATCTAGTTTTAATCTTTTATCATTGTAAGTACTGCCTGTACTGAAATAAGAATATTCAAAAGTATATCCTTTTATACTTTCAAATCCATCAATTGTCATTTGCTGAATTTCAATTTTACTTAAATATCCATTTGTGGCTCCGTTAAACAAATCTTGTCTGCCGACATTCTTTGTAAACAAAATTCTTGATTTGCCATCATTAAAATTAATCTGTTTTATTTTTTTTAAAAATGTTTCCGTATTGCTCTTCTCGTCAACTACCGACCCTACGGAATTTGTAATAACTGGACTGGTACATGTAGAGCCATATGTAGTTTTTTGTGTTATGTCAACTTTTTGCGAAAAACTTTTATCAGATAAAACACCATCATCCGTATAAACAAAACTTATTTTAGCATTGGACGGAGTCACAATTTCATCAACATACCAGGCACTAAGGTAGTAATCGCTATGTGTCATCGCCCTAACAGAAGTTTCAGTAGTATTAAGCTTGTAAATATTACCCTGCTTATCAGTTATTTTAAACTTTAGATTAGATCTGTCTCCCCCAATAAGCTCAACTTTAAAAGCATCTGGCGGAACTGTTACCACCTCATTGGCTGCAAAATTTTTAATATAAAAACTTCCATTTACAGTTGGGGACGAAAAAACGTACATATCCTTAACTCTTGACTTATCAAGATCAGCAGAAATTGAAGCAATAGCTTCATGCTTGTAGGGATGGAGTTTAAAATAATTAATAATATTGTCATCATCGGGAATATAATCTACATAAGCATTATTCTCGTCAATATCATCTCTGGAACTCAAAACAACCTGAGCACCGGCGTTTAGGTTCCACCCCAGACCCACCCAGGTCGCTTCCTGGTTGACCTTGATTCCTGAGGCATGATAATCCAAAGAAATTGGAAGTTTAAATCCTTTTATATCCACCGTATACAAGGGTATTGAGATACCAGGTACACCTGTAGAGAGATCAACCGGATACTCTCCATATTTCAAAAAAGCCGCAGCCTCTGGAGATTTTGGAGCGAAATCAGGTGTGGAAGTCGTATTTTCTGTTTGTGCCTGTAAACTTGTAAATAGTGTTAAAAACAGCATTAAAAATACCGTTCTTTTTGTAAGTATGGAATGCTTCATTTTACCTGTTTATTTTTTTAATCACTTTGACCGATTCGGTTTTCACATCTGTTTTGATAATGATGATGTAAACACCTTCGGCATATCGGCTCAAGTCAACTGGAACAGTGCGGCTTGAAATCTCAAAATTCTGCAGTCTGCGGCCTGAAATATCCACAACCGTCGCGGTTCCTTTAGTAAAATCATAACCGATAATCACATTGGTATAAGTCGACACAGGGTTGGGAATGGCCTCTATACTGGCCTTTACTTTTTCTACCTTGGCTTTATCCTTAAGTTTCACCACCCAGAAATCATTGGATCCAATATTGGAATTCTTATCTTTCGAAGTCCCGTTGGAGGTTCCGGCCATAAGATATCCTCCATCCCTGGTTTCCACAAGCTTTCGAAGAATGTCCTCTCCGCCGCTTCCAACTGTTTTACTCCAGATCTCTTCCCCTTGTTCATTAATTTTCAAAACCATATAGTCGTTTATGCCGTCCTTTTCCTTGGCGATTAACCCAACGGCTTTGGAGGCCAGTCCCCCTCCCGATCTTGGACCGGAATTACGGGCATGTCCTCCAATCAAATAAGTATTGTCGTTATTTTCAACCAATGAGGTCAGAATGTCCACTTTCCCAAAATCGAATGTCTTGCTCCATATCACCTCGCCGTCCTGATCCAATCTTAAAATCCAGAAATCGGTCCCATTGCCAACAATTCCGCCCTGGGTGGTCAATGCGTTGGAACTGTTTGAATTTCCACCTACGATATAACCGCCATCTTTTGTCTGATGAATCACATAAGGCTGGTCGTCACCGTCTCCTCCATAGGTTTTCTGCCACTGGATCTCTCCTGTATCACTTATTTTTAAAACCCAATAGTCGCCAACACCTTTGTTTGCTTCCGTTTTATCTCCCGATACCGGAGAATTGGAATAACCCGCCAGGATATATCCGTTATCCGAAGTCTGTTCCATGCTTCTCAATAAATCGGAATATTGGCCTCCGTAGGTTTTCTGCCACTCTACAACACCCTGTTTGTCTAATTTCACCACCCAATAATCCATATTGCCCCTGCTTTTTTCAGACTTGGCATAGGGATCGGACACCATGGATTTTCCGTCCAATTTTGCACTGGAAATGGTATGCGGGCTGGAACTTGAAGAACCTCCCAAAACATATCCGCCATCGCGAGTTTGAAAAGCACAAAGCAGTTCCTCCTGGCCATTGCCCCCTATAGTTCGCTGCCATTGCTCATCACCGGCTGCATTAAGCTTTATGATCCAAAAATCGGAAAGTCCCTTGCACTCTTCCTTCTTCTCAAAACTTTTTGCCGAATTGGAGGTGCCGGCAAGAATAAATCCCCCGTCACTGGTATTTTTAATGCTCTGCAGAAGATCAAAACCAGAACCACCGAAACTTTTCTGCCAGTCCAGTTCCCCTTTTTCAGTCATCTTCCAAATCCAGTAATCCAGATCACCGTGATTATCATCACTTTTGTTTCCCGTTTTATTGGAAAGTGAGCTTCCGGCCAATATGAAAACCGTAATCAGCCGTGGGTTGGGCATCAAAAAGGTAGTCTGCATGTGTACCTCCATAGGATTTCTCCCAAAGAATATCCTGAGAATAATTTAAAAACGGTACAAAAAAAGAAAGCAGTAGGTAGAGTTTCCGCATAAGCATCTTTATAAATTTTGGTAATTATAACAATGCGGCTAATATAACTTAAGAGTTTGTAAGTTTTTTACGGGATTCCGTAATGCGGCGACTTTTATTTATAGATCAGAATTAAATCTTAATTTTTTCAAATTAGACATTATACAGCTGACTAGTCAGCAAGAATTAATCATACCGCTTTGACTGCAAAACAAAAAAATAATCATGTGGTATTAGGCTTATTTATTCGAATCTCACGAAAATGATTCAAAACTTGTCGGGTTAGCCAGCCAGATTACAACCATCTTTAGGACTTACAAATTACTCCTAATAGTTTTTTAAAGCGTTAAATAACCAAGTCAACATTTTTTCGCCTTATCATATTGTCAATCCTCTTAAAACATTCTTTTAAGATTCTCCATAAAATTTGTGAATTTATATATTAGCTTAATGCGATAACTGAATCGAGTTTTTATATTTTTTTGCATCAATCCCCAACAGGACATCTAAACCAAATTAACTAAGCCAATGAAAGACAGCTACTAAATATAGTATGCCAATTTCTTTAAATCTTCCATAAATTGTGTGGGATTTTGTACCGTTGATCACTTAAGGAGACAACTAGCAAATAGTTGTCTCTTTTTTTATGCCCTAATGTGTAGATTTTTCAAGCCTTCACAGCCTAATATTTGTGGTTCGATTTTTTCACAAGAAATTCTTAGTCTGTTTGGAATAAACAGTCTTAAAGTGGTGCTATTAGAGATTTAATCGAAGCTGAACGATGGTTCGAAATCCCGTTAAGGATATAGGATTTTTTCTATTGGTTTGTCCAAATATAAATAATCTATGAATTCTATTTTTCTATTTAGTATATTTAATACTTACATCTTCAATCTTTCCATTAAAATTAAAAGGTGCTTTATCAAAATAAGATTCTGATACTGGAGATCCTAAATCTGTTCCAACATCCATACAGTCATTTGCCGTAAAGCCCAGATTAATCAATATAGGCACATTTCCTGATGCGTATTTTTTTCCATTTACAGAAATATTTACACTTCCCGATTTCAAATGAGGATATTGATTATGCTTTGCGGTTTTTAGATCTATTACTATTTTGTTTTTTCCTTCCTCAAGTTTTAAAGTTCCGCTAATAATCGTTCTTTTAATTTCCATCATATTATATTCATAATAAAGAATACCATCTTTTACATAACAGCTTATTCCACCAGAAAAGCTTCCTAAAGCCAATAGTACGCCATTTGCATTTTTTGGAAAATCAGCTTCGATTACAATACTATTGCTTATTGTTCCGATTTTTGGAGCGATAGATTCAGGAAGTCTTGTCATTGTACCTGAAAAGTTAAATTCTGTTGCGGGATTGAGCGGCATGTCTTCAGGATGCAAAACCAAATACAAACCTCCGCCAATTGGAAGATTATTGTTTTTAGTAGATTCTATTAAAAAAAGCTCTTTTAGACTTGCCAGTTTCTCAGGATTTTTTGATGACAGATCAACGGCTTGAGAAAAATCTTCATTTAGATTATAAAGCTCCCATGTGTCTTTATCCGGTGTCCATTTATCAATTCCAGGCGTAATAGTTGCCCAAGGAATTCGCGGACCAAAAGCCGACGCAATCCATCCATCATGATAGATAGAGCGGCTTCCCATAATATCAAAAAACTGGGTACGCTTCTGATCTGGTGCTTTAGCATCATTAAATGAATATAACATACTTATACCATCAAATGGATCTTGCGCAAATCCATTAACAATTTCAGGTTTTTTAATGCCGGCCGCCTCATAAATTGTCGGCACGATATCATTAACATGATGAAACTGGGAATGTGGCGTTTTATCTATTTTAATTTTCTTTGGCCATGATACCGCTAGCGGCTGTCGTGTTCCTCCAAAATAAGCCCCTAGTAATTTCGTTCCTTTATAAGGCGTTGAACCCGCCCATGCCCAGCCTGCATGATACATGTTATCTGTTTTGGGCGAACCAAGCACATCTAATCCTCCCAGTTCATTTAATGTTTTGATATGCTCCTCTATTGTTGAAGGTATCTGATTCTGGGTCAGAAGCTCGCTTATAGATCCATTGATTCCCTCAGAACTTGAACCGTTATCTCCCCAGATGTAAAAAATTAATGTATTGTCTTTAAGTCCCAATTTATCAAGCATATCAATAACCCTCCCTACATCATAATCTGCCTGTTCTGCAAAACCAGCATACACTTCCATTAATTTTCTCTGAAAAGGCTTTTCAGATTCTGGAATATCATTCCAAGCCGTTAATTTATCAGGTCGTGCCGTCAGCTTTGTATTGGTTGGAATCCATCCCAGCTTTTTCTGTTTTTCAAAAACACGTTCTCGATATTTGTCCCAGCCGTCATCAAATTTTCCTTTATATTTATCAATCCATTGCTTCGGCACCTGATGCGGACCATGAGCTGCTCCTGGAGCCCAATAAATAAAAAAAGGCTTGTCTGGATGGACGGCCTGATGCGTTTCAAGCCACTCAATGGCATTATCCGCTAAATCGTCTGACAGACTATAGCCCTCTTCAGCTGTCTTTGGAGTTTTGACATAAGTAGTATTCTTAACTAAAGTCGGTTCATATTGAGAAGCCTCTCCTGCAAGAAACCCATAAAAATATTCAAAGCCATAGCCTGTAGGCCAATTGTCATAAGGACCTGCCTGACTGGTTTCTCTATTGGGTGTATTATGCCATTTGCCAAAAGCAGCAGTACTGTAGCCATATTGTTTTAAAACTTCGGCCGCCGTTGCTGAAGTTTTTGGTATTAAACCGCTGAAACCATCCCAGTCGTTTGCCAGCTCCGTTATCTGTCCATTGCCAACCCTCGTATGATTTCTTCCTGTAAGCAATGAAGCTCTGGTTGGCGAACACATGGCAGTAGAATGAAATCGATTGTATGAAATACCTGTACCTGCAACTTTCGAAAGCGTAGGCGTATGAACCTCTCCTCCATATGTATCAGGAAGTCCTGGACCGGCATCATCTATTAAAACAATTAAAATATTGGGCGCATCTTTGGAAAGACGAGGCTTCACTTCTCTGTTCTTATAAACAGATTCACTAATTGTTCTTCCAGCCTCACTAGCAGAAGGTGCAGGCGGAAATGGCAGTATTTCCTGAGAGAAGACAGGCAAAATATTCAGCAGAAATACACTTAAAAAGAATCCATATTTACTTTTCATAATCTTAGCAATTGAATTAAAAAAATTAATCATTTTATTTAATCTTGAGTCCAAAACCAAAATTAACTATTTAGTTTAAAGCAAATTAAAAAACAATGTTGCATATTACAATATGAAACAAAGTTGGAGAGTTATGTCTATTTTTACCACAAAAAGCTAAGGCAAATTTGCCGATAATCGACCATCAAAAATTTTATGGCAGAATTGTGGCCAAGATATTTCGAAGGATAAAAATCTAGAAAAATCAAAAGTTAAGAACTAAGTAAAGAAAGATTTAGATAGCTATAAAATTTTAAATATCATTAATATAAATATGGGTGCAGAATCGGTGCACTAAAAATTAGCATTAACTTAAAACACTGTTATAAAACTATTCTGAGGTATAAGTTCGAAACATTACTACATCAAAAATGTTATAAAAATCATTAATCTGAGTTTTGTGGCAGAATCGTGGCACTTCCAATTTTGGAAAAATATTAAGCCTCTAAAATCTTATCCTGCCGCATTAAGGTTCGAATTAAAGAGCGATCCTATCTATAGAATTTTCATACCCAGAAATGAAAACATAATACCCGTCAACGATTTTTATTGATGGTACTTTTGCCTGCATCCATATGGATTTAAAACCACAGATGCATTCAAAACAATTCCATAAAACAATAAAACTCCTGACATGAAACCATTCAAGTATCTGGTGCTTCTATTTCTGAAGGCACTCCTATTATCGCCTTACGCTCTTCGGGCCCAAGATCCCAAACTCCCTGCCGTCAATCTGGGATTGGTCAACATGCAGGACGGCAATCCTCCCGGCCCCGGCATTTATTTTCAGCAGGCGATCCAGTCCTATTCTTCACAAGATCAATTTGATTCCAATGGAAATGCAGTATCAGGTTCCGGCGGAATAAATTCCCTTGTGGCGCTTTCACAGATCATACACCTGACGCAGTTAAAAATTCTGAACGGCAATTTTGGCTACACGGTAATTATGCCCCTTGTAAAAATAAATGGCACAGCCGATAATGTGGATTTGGCCTTCAATCCAAATCCCGTCGGAGATATCACAGCAGGACCGATGATCCAATGGTCTGACAGGCATTTGGCCGGAATGAAGCTCTCCCATAGGCTTGAAGCAGATATGACTCTCCCGACAGGTTCCTACAGCCCAGCTTACCAGATTAATCCAAGCTCCCATTTCTATACCTTTTCGCTTCATCACGCCTTTACCCTATTTCCCGCCCATCGCTTTTCAATCAGCATGAGGAACCATATTCATTACAATTCAAGCGAGATCGGCACCGCAGTTAGAGCAGGGATGTTTTACCATAACAATTATTCTTTTGAATATGCCGTAAGCAGGTCATTTCGTGTAGAAGTAGCGGGATATTACCTAAAGCAGTTGGAACAGGACACTTTCAAAGGAGATCATAATTATTACAAAGGTAACTATGGGATTTCAGACACCAGAGAACAGATTTTCGCAATTGGAGCCGGCCTGGGTTATGTAACACCAAATGGGAACATTCCTTGAAATAAAAGGCGTTCAGGAAAGTATGGCAAAAAATAGGACAGAAGGCCTGCGGGCTACACTCTTAATAAATTTTAAACTAGACTGACAACTCCCGGCATAGAATAGATCTTAAAAATAACAATATTCATAATCTTAAATAAATAGCATTGAAGAAAATTATCATTTTACCGGCACGCATTTTATTTGCGTTACAATTCTTAACAGCAATGGATACTTTGTTTGGAAACAAAGCAGTACAGGGCGCAGCTGCCTCCGGATTTCCATTCCCGGAACTTACTGCAAAAATTGCCGCCCTTACAGCTTTGTCTGGGTCTGTAAGCATAATACTTGGCTATAAGGCGAAAATCGGCGGTCTTCTAATTGCTGCGTTTCTTATTCCCGTCACATTTTCAATGCATGCCTACTGGAACATTGACGAGCCTGCAATGAGAATCCAGCAGTCAATATCATTCTATAAAAATATAAATGCAATTGGAGGCGCGATGATAATTTCGTATTTTGGCTCTGGTCCCTTTAGCATCGACTCGATGCTTAAAAAAAACAGAAGCTGAAGCATAAAAATTATTGGATTATCGTATAAATAAAACTTACTATTATGGACAAAATAAAAATTGGAAATACAGATTTCAATGTCAGCCGCATTAATCTTGGAGGAAACGTTTTTGGATGGACATTGAATGAAAAAGATTCTTTTCATATTTTGGATAATTTCGCCGATAGAGGAGGAAATTTCATTGACACTGCTGATGTTTATTCTTCCTGGGCGGAAGGAAACAAAGGAGGAGAATCCGAAATTATTATTGGCAAATGGCTAAAGGAACGAAGTAATGCCGACAATATCGTTGTTGCAACAAAGGTCGGATGGGATTTTGGAGACGGACGAAAAGGTCTACGTCCTGAGTATATCCGAAAAGCTGCCGAGGACTCTCTAAAAAGGTTGCAGGTCGACAGCATAGACCTATATTATACCCACATTGATGATCCCACTATCCCGATAGAAGACTATTTGGGCACTTATGCCGATCTGATTGCAGAGGGGAAAATACGCCACATCGCAGCATCCAATGTTCCGCAGGAACGCCTTAGAAAATCACTTGAATTGGGATTAAGCGGCGCTTATCCCCTGTATCAGGCTCTCCAGCCTCACTATAACTTAATTGAAAGAGCTGACTACGAAAAACAGTATAGCTCATTGGTGGACCAGTACAATCTTTCAGTATTTCCATACTGGTCGCTTGCGGCCGGCTTTCTGACAGGCAAATACCGCTCGGAAGCTGACCTTGGCAAAAGCGTTCGAGGCGGATCGCTTCAAAAATATCTTGATAATAAAGGGCTTTCTGTGCTCTCTGCTCTTGATGAAATTTCTCAAAAGCATGGAACAGCTCAAGCTTCCGTAGCTTTGGCGTGGCTTCTGTCAAAACCTCATATTGACGCTCCAATAGCTAGCGCTACAAGCATCAGCCAGCTGGATACATTATTTGCAGCCGCCAACCTTAAGCTGGATAATGATGACATTTCACTTTTGGATGAATCATCACTTTAGCCATACAAGAATCAAAACAAGCAGTATGAAGAGGCATTTTTCTTTTTATACTGCTTTATCTTAAAAAAAACAGCATAATATGCATCCAGAAGGCGAAAAAAATCTGAAAAAGATTCTGAAAAACCTAAATCCCGTTCTAAACGAAGGAGAATATGTTTACTGTCAGACTGGTCAGTTAAATAGTATCCCTTTATCTGATGTATTATTTTTTTTCAGAGAGAATGAAGCATTTACAATAGTCATGAAAAAGGAAGATGCCGAAAGACACAGCCTAAATTTTCAATACACTGCCGCATGGATTACTTTTGAAGTCCAGTCCTCTCTTGACGCAGTTGGAATGACCGCGGCATTTTCAAACGCATTAGGAAATGATGGCATAAGCTGTAATGTGGTTGCCGCCTACTACCATGACCATATATTTGTCGATTTGAAAGATGCCAAGCAAGCACTAAGGGTTCTTAAAAGCTTCCAATCCTGATAAAAAATCTACAGAAAACAATTATACCTAAATCTAAAACAATAATACTCAACATTCCGTTGCAGACACTCTAAATTTGCTAAAGAATTTCAAAGGTATCTTCTCACACTTTAAAACCGATGGACGAGAAATACATTTAACTGAACATTCAATTTATTGCAGAGATGCATATTTAAGTATTAATCATAACTTTTAGATTTAGAAATCATGGATAGAAAAGAATTTCTTAAAACAGGGCTGCTAGGTACAGTAGCAGCAGTTGGAACAGTTACAGCATTAAATGCTGCCGGAAACAAATTAGCGGTGAAAGGTGCTAAATTATCTGCTGAGGGCGGGACAAAACCATCAGATTTAAAAAACGCATCAGCAATAGAATCTGAGGGCATTGAGCTGCTTCCAGCCTATTTTACAATTTCCGGGGACATTCACCCATTTGGACCTACTGAAGTGAGCCCTTTCGACTTCAAAGACAGAGTGCAGGCCGCAGCTAAAGCTGGATACAAAGGTTTTGGCCTTATCCGAGATGACATCTTGCATTATGAAAAGACAATCGGGCTTAAAGAAATGAAAAGAATTTTAGACGCTCATGGCATTACTAAGGTTGAATTTGAATTCTTGGGAGGCTGGTTCTCTAAAGGAAAAGAAAGAAAATTTTCGGATCAGTACAAAAAAGACCTTCTAAGAGCTGCTGACGTTTTAAAACCGGTAAATATCAAGATTGCGCCCCAGCTCCACGTAGATGAAAGCAATAACGACATTCCTCTTATGGTTAGCGAATTTAAAAAGCTTGCGCAGGAAGCCGCAGACCATGGCACAAACATCGTTCTGGAAATAATGCCATTCAGCAATGTCCAAACAATTGATACTGCCTTGGCGATTGTACAGGGAGCCGACCATCCAAACGGAGGACTGCTATTAGACATCTGGCACTTGACAAGAGGAAATATAGATTTCAGCGAGATTTCAAGAATACCGCTAAAATATATAAAATCAATTGAGCTTAATGATGCTGAAAAATATGCAGTCAGCCCTTTATGGCAGGACACAATCCACCGAAGAACGCTTCCAGGAGAGGGTGTATTTGATGTGAAAGGATTTATCAAAGCAGTTAAAGCTACAGGATATAAAGGACATTGGGGAGTTGAAGTACTTTCATCTAAACTGAGAAAAATGTCGCTTGAAGACATGGCGCAAAAAACATTCAATGCCACTATTGAGCAATTTTCATAATTAAGTTATATGACCTGCTGTCTTATCCCGCGGCAGGTCTTTAAATCAATATTTAATAAACGATGAAACATATATATAAAACATTTGGAAACCTATTTCAAATCCTGCTATTATGTGGACTTTTGATAAGCATCACAAGTGCATCTGCACAGTCTTCTAAAGCCGACACTCCGAAAGAGAAAAAACTTATAATCGCCGTCACATTTAAAGTGCCTCAGGAAAATATACAACGATTCAAAGCAGAGCTTACCAGACTCTTCAATATCATAAAAAAAGAGGAAAAGGCATTTGGAAGCTATCAGATTAGCGAAGATCTCCAGAATCCAGGAACTATTCTCTTATACGAGAACTGGAATACAGATCTGAAAACATTTGGTAAAGGGCCTTCCGGAAAACCATATTTCGAGCCATTTGTAAAGGCATTGGAGGATTTAGGCATTTCGCGTGAAGCGCATCTATACAAACCCTTGTAATTGCAAATTGATTTATCCTGGCTTTAAAGGTAAAGGCCAGGATATCTATATTTTATATAACGGCTAATTTTTAGTAAATTCGTACTATGAAACTTTTAAACCAATTCGATTCCCTGCTTATTGAAGATGTAAAGGAAGTTGCATTCAGCTGTGCGCACCACTCCCATACGTACTATGAGATTGTATACATACACAGCGGCGAGGGAATGCACTATTTTAACGAAAGCCACATACCGTACATTGCAGGAGACCTGTTTCTTGTTTCTCCCGGAGACCATCACGATTTCACTATAGAAAACCCCACGCATTTTACCTATATAAAATTCACAGAAGCGTATTTCAATTCAAAACAGCATCTTTCCCCAGACGAGTTTTATTCCAGCACTCCCGAATCGATTATGAAGCTGAGATCTCTGAAAGAAATTAAAATTGAATTCGAAGAACCCTATAGATCAATAATCCGCTCAACAATCACTAATATTGTCTATTACGGAAGCCTTAAAAAAGCTGATAATTCGCAGACTGTCTTTTATCTGATCCTAACCATTTTCGGTATGATAAAAGAAGCCATGCAAACACGAACAATCCGTCTGAATGACAATGATCCGAACACTGAGCAGATCAGTTCTTATATACATGAGCATATCTACGAAAGAGAAAAGGTAACAATAAAGACTATAGCAGAACATTTTAATATATCTCCAACTTATTTCAGCAATTTCTTTAAAAGAATCTTCGGCATCTCCTACCAGAATTATCTGGACAGCTACAGAATAAAACTGGTGGAAAAAAGAATAGAGACAGGCGGCCTTAAATTCAAACAGATTGCAGATGAGTTCGGATTTACGGACGTAAGCCATATGGCAAAATCGTTTAAGAAGCAGACTGGTATCTCTCCTACTGAATTCCGTGATTCATTAGGTACAAAATCATAGTAAGCAAAATTAGTCCTAGCGATTTGGATTTTATTATTTTGAAATGTGAAATTTTCGGAAAAATTGAACCAATTATTTCTCCAGAATCAGATAAAGAACCGCACCAAAGGCCTCACTGAGTTTTGCAAGGATTACAAATCCCGTATAATCCTTGTAGGCTCCAAGCATAATTCTACTGCAAACCATGAATCGTTTGCCTTGGAAACCAGATACTCCACTATCCGACGCTTCGTGAAAGCTTTTGTAAACTTTACGGGCATAACTCCTAAATATTTTATCGAGGAATTAAGGAAGGAAGAAAGAGGCTTTTAACTGCCTCTAACTTGTTCAATCCACTTAGACATTAGTCCATTTCCGTCCTCACCCGCATAAAATTTTCCTTTCATGCGAGTGACATGGCATTGCTGGGTTGATAATTTTATTTCTGTATCATTGTAAAAAATAAGCCTTTCCTTATGCAGTCTTTCCAAAATCTTATCTAATTCTACGCCTTTTTCTTTAACAAACTCGTTAAAGTCCCATTCTGTCCTGTCAATTTTTTCCTTTTTGATCAGAGTATTGATTAAAATAAATTCAAATTTATCTAATTCTACAGGTACCCATTTTTGCTCATGAGCCTCTAAATTTAAATCCGAATCGGACATTTCTATGTAATTGTAGCTCCATCCCATCATATTTTCTGTTTTATCAAATCTGCAGTCAATAAATCGATGAAACATTTCATAAGTCAGACCGTCATCAAAAATACTGGTGGAAGATATTCCAAATTTAAAAGAGAGTCTTGTCCAAATCAGGTCCAAAAGGTTCAATAGTGGATTTTTATCTGATGATATGTAGATGCTCCAATAGCAATGGCTGTCATGAAATGGTATTGCATTGGGCATTCCATTGCCTTTTATAAGGGAATTGTTGCCGCATATTATCATGGACGGAAAACTGCCGATTCCCAATCCCTTTCGTTCTCCTAGATTAGTTTTTTCTTCCAAAAGTTTCCAAAATGCGTTTCTCAAGGCATATTCGGTCTTGTAACCATAATAGCCGATTGAAATCCGCAAAGGAAGAAATGCCTCCATAAAAAGAACATGGTAGATGTACTGTAAGTGCTCGGGAAGCGCATCAACTACATTCCTTGCAGGAAGTTCAGTATTGGTAAGTATTTGCCACGCTGTTCGCAGCATCTGCATCGTAGATTTTTCGCCATCAAAGTCGGGATTGCTGCTGACCTCCGTTATAGTTCTCATCTTGGCGAACGAATCAATGATTTCAGTTTTATTCAGCGTCTTTTTGACTTCAAACACCGCAATTACCTTGCTGTAGTGATAGACTTTCTTATCTGTGAAAGGAATATCTTCTCCTTCGCCCACAACAAGCATGCAGTCGATTTGAGCACTTATTCCACCTGTATTATTTTTTACTTTGCCCGAGCAAACTCGCAAATCAAAACCTTTAAATATTGATTTATTCAATAACTCAGTTGTCAGCCCTTCATACATTTCCCCGATTAGTCCCGGATGCTTTACATACTCTGAGGCTTTAATAATTTCAATTCCATTCTTTTTCAGTTCTTCTAAAAATTCAGCTATATTTTGTATCATATTATTCTCACTTGATCTAATGCTATACTACCAATCCATATCCATTGACCTGTTTATTTCCTGCAGTGTATCGTCAATATATTTTTTTGTAGATTTTTCTGTCTTTGTTCTTCTTCTGCATGCAGCTACAGACTCTTTGTCAAATGCGACCGGCAGATCTCTTTTTATGTACATCATTCCAAAACCGGTATTTGAGGTTTCTAGATAGGAATCAAAATCATCAAAATGCTTGACTATATTTTCCCCCGTCATAAAACTGCTGCTAGTATCGCTGAACTTGAAATTTTGCTTAGCTTTTGTTAATGTAAATGGAATTGCACCAATACCCTCGATGTGCACATACAATGATCCACCGTTTTTGAAATAATCTCCGTGGGCTGCTGGATTTCGTATCTGCTCTTTTATTTCATCAAGAACCTCTAAATACCTAGATGCAGATCTGTTTGTTTTATATTGAAGGATAATCCTAAGCTTTGCTTTCCATGTCATACCCATAAAGTTCTCAAGTTTTACTTCTTTTAAGTTTACTTCCTTTACAAACAGCAATAAGATGGAAATGTGTTCCAGCAGGCTAAAATAGGCATCTATCATCGCTAATAAATAATAGGTCTTGGACGAGCGGTAACGGGACATTAAATTGATATGGGCGGCAAATGAATCTCCATCAGCGAAATTGGAAATACCAGAATTTTGTCTAAGTTCAATAAAAGTTTTTTCGTCCCCTATATCTCCGTTAAGTGCTTTTTCCCTGAAAAAAAGATAACGGTTGCGCATTTTGGTATACTTGCTATCAATTGTCACATTACCTTGATTTACCTTTTCATGCATAATGGGATCCACCAAGCTTTCGGCGTGAGGTATTGCCTTATGGATCAATGCCATCGCTTCCAACCCCAAGCTCTGAAAATTATCGTTCTTTTCATTCGCTGATATGCTGAAGCCAAACTTTTTATGCGCCAGGACGAATTGCGTTCCTTTATAAAATATAGGAATTTCCCATAAGACTTTTTCAAACATTCCAAGATTCGCATACCCTTTTATAGTCTGGAACATAAAAAAAACTATAAAAGGATAGCCGATCTTCAGCTCATTCGGCAGCTCTACATCATATCTCTCCAATGTTTTTGTTCCGGTATCTTCGTTTGTAAGCCAAGTATCCTGATAATCCATATTTGGTTGAAAATCTCTCAGCAGATAATCAAATGTTTTTTGGGCTTTTTCCATTCTATATGATTGGCAGGTCCGAAAGCTCACGTTCGCTTTAAAACCTTGGGTTTGGTTAAATTGTTAAAGTTGTTTAGCTACACTATTTACGGGAATGAAAGGACGTAACCAGTATTTTCCAAGAGTTAAAACTCTTCCACTAATTCAGTTTTGATTCCAGCAATTCCGTTAATTGAATTCCATTTTCAATCTCACTATCAATAAAGGCTACCAGGTCTTCCATACTCATATGCCAGTAGTTTTGGGTCAGTTTTTTTGATATTGAGATGTAAGCCTTCGTCTTGGGACGGTTGCATTTTACATAGCCAAATCTATTTTCCGAACCTAATTCAATCATTTTTGGTATGACGCCCTGAATCCAGTCCTTCCTTGAAGTCCCATATTTTTCAGCTATCACAAAAGCAAACTTTATAACATCGTTCTGCAGCTGAATCATTGTCATGTATCTTTTGCCTCCAAATAGGATATTATGTTTCAAATGAAAATCTATCAAAGCATCACCTCTTGTATCGGTAACAGAAGTGCTTACCTTGTATATGCGTTGCGATAGTGAATTTAAGAAGCTTTTCTGCAGTATAGTTTCAAGCTGGTTTTCTGCGATAAATTTTTCATACTCCGTTTTGTACAGAAAATTTGCCTTGTCAGCTTTCTTTTTCTTACCATCCAGAAAGACCATATCGTACTTTTTACTGTCGCTCTGAAAGTCTCTAAGTAGTCCCGACAATTTACCCAGATATGTAATGTATTCTGTAAGTATTACCGAATGGGGACTTGCACCTAATTTTAGTTCAAGTAATTTTTCATATATTTTGGAATAGGAAATTCTTGTCCAATTGGGATCTTTAACTGTTTCATCTATAAGACTTAGGAAGTAAAACTTTGGCTTTATTTTGTGTGTCTTCTTAAAGAGGGCAACGTAGCGTTCAAGCTGATTTGAATGCAGTGATGATTTCAGTTTGTTTTCAATGACTATTAGATTGCTGTCCGTTTCTATTAGTATATCAATTCGCTGGCTTTCCGTGAGGATGCTCTTAATTTCAGATACATCTTCCAGCGTAAAAATCGTCATCAGCAGTTCTCGTTTCTGAATTTCATCCAGGGCATTGCAGTCCGTAGAAAAAATCCATGCCAGAATCTGCGAATGGATGCGCTCCATATCTGCAATCCCTATATATTCAAAAAAAGTTTTATTCATTGGTAATTGTTTCATTTCTGGTTAAATCTTAAAATATTGCTGAACAGCGTATTTTTTTTATTTTTGGTTTTTGCCACTTACTGCATCAATAAATTCTCTTTTGGTTAATGCACAGACCGCAAATCTGCCTCTTCCCGTGCAGTCATATAAGTGCTGTGCCACTTTACTGCCGGCGAGATAAAAGACATATCCCTTCCAGTCGAAGAAAACATTGGCATCGGAATTCTTCCACTTTTCAATGAATTGATTGCTACGTCCTACCCAAGTGGCAATCATAAACTTTCTTCCTGCATACTCTTGTTCTTTTGAGGTACTTAGTGCAGATTCAAATGCAAACTCATTGAACGATGTGTCACTGTGAATATGGACCAGCCAGAACATTTCATGATTTCTGCCATAGAACAATTCCCTTGATATTCTTTCCTGATCGGATATATTTGAATGCTGAAGCTCAAGGATTTTTCCTCTCGCTGTTGTCGAACTGCAGAAGATATCTGCCCTGTGTCTTTCGCCTGATAACTCATCAATCATAGAGATTTCCCTCGTTTCGATTGGAAAATGTTCTTTCCACGATAAATGCCATTCACCCTCAGGTTCACTCCAGCTATCGCAGTCGCCGGCTTTATGGCGCCAATGCTTAATATTTTGGGAGGGAAATACGGAAGTTAAGATCCCTCCGCAATCAGGGCATATTGTTTTCTCCCCTTTCACCAAAGGGGCTCTCTTAACACCGTCAATCCAAGCGTATAACATTTCAGTGAGTTTCCAAATAGATACTAACGGTAATCCTCATACTCTTCCTTTATTACAAGCACCTTGTCTTTATTAACGTCAATAATTTCTAACTCGTCCTCATATTCCTCCTTGCTGGTTATATAAGCTATCGCGGACACTTTTGCGGTTACATTTCTTTTTACTTCCTCAGTAGTAGTTTCGTAATAGTAGGTTTCCTTATCCTCACTATCATAGTAGGAATAATTTTCATCATCGATTGTCAGATCAACAGTAAAAGTTAGATCCGCTTCTATTTCGATTTCTATTGAGTGCTCATTAGTGGCTACAATTTTGTATTTTTTATCATTTACTTTTACTTCCGTTACATCTACATGATGTATCTCAACCCAGACAAAGGAATAATAGAGGCTGTTGTCGTCTAATATATATCTGTACCAGGTTTCAATTTCGTCATCAATTTTCTCAGAACTGTTTTCAAAAACTTTGCTGAGCACGGAAATACGATCTTCCTCCGTTAGATAAAATTGAAGTTTCTGGTCTAGATACGATTCATAATTTTTTGCAATTTCAAGATGATCGCTTTTATAGTTTAAAAAATCTTTGTCAGAAGAGAAGATTCTACATTTTATGTTCTGTTCAGCACTCCACTTTTCAATTAGGTCCAAAGCAAAAGCATCCGGAAATTCATATTTTTTATCTCCGCCGCCAAACGGAAATTCGTTTTTAAAGTATTTTCCAAATACATTTCCAATATTTAAATCCCGATAGTCAATAATTATAACTTTTGATTTTAAAAGAATGTCATCAAACTCGTCATTGAATTCTTTTTCAATATCCTTATTTACAATTCTATCGTAATTTTTTTTTCCGACGGAGCTGTGTCTCAAAACACGTGATTCAAATTGATTTTTATATTCATTTAGGTTCTGAACAGCTATTCTGCTAAAAATCCTAAACCTGTTTTTGACCTCCCCTATAGTGATCACTGTCATAACAATCTTTATCTTTTCTTCTTCTGATAATTTAAGGAGCTCTCGTATTCTTTTTCCATCGAGAAAATTTTCCTTTATAAAAATATTGGTATCCAGAATTATGTGTTCCATGCTTTATGAGTTTATCAATTTTATCTTCTAACAGTACATCTGTTATTGATTTTATATCTTAGAATGTGAATTTTCTACCAAAATTCAGTTAATTTTCTTTTTTAATTTGATCCAAAAGCTGATAATAAAGTTCTTTGAAGGACTTATTTTCAATATCCCACACTAGGTTTTTTCCAAATTGTGAATCCCAGAATTTAAAACCCGTGCATGCAATCCCCCATCCAGGATGATTATCTTCAAGCTTAAGTCTTTCCAATGCATTTGTCAATCTATCTTCTGCATTAGGATGCTTTGCTCCTTCGGTGGAAGCCTTAAAATAAAACATTACAACGATGCCAAATATAACTCCGATTTCATTAGCTAGTCTTTGGGCTTCTGCCGCAAAATGCGCCGGTTCGAAATAACCTTTCATTATGGAGTCTATGGCAAAATTGTCAGCTTCATATTCCATTTCACAGAACCTCGATTTGTCCGTATTTTTATCAATATTTTTGAGATGCTCAAATTTAAGATGTGCATATTCGTGGCACAGAATAAACTTAACCGCTGAATTGTAATATAAGGTTGTTTGCTCTATAAAGTCCCTATTTTCCGCCAGATATTTTTCCGGATTAGGTGATACATCAATATTCCACTTTTGGAAATCTACAATTAATGACCTAGCATAATCAAACATTTGAGTGGCTGTTTCGAGGTGGTCCTGATTAGCCGTATATGCTGCTTTACCTTGACGGTTATTGGTTTGTGGAAAATCAACAGTCTCAAGGTACTTAACAAATGTTGAGTAGATTGCACACCATACAAATGACAGAAATGTTTCATGTACTTCAATTTGTTTGGACGAGCCAATAATTCTCGGAGTCCAGAAACTGCCATCCTCTTTTCTCAAAGGTACTTCACCATATATCAGATCCACAATCTGATTGACTTTTCTCCCTTTGATATCAGCCGATAATTCTTCAAAAAACTGAGGATTGGTTTGTTGGAACATGTAAATTAACATTGGATGGTGCGGCCGTACAGGCTGAGTTCCAGCATGCATGTCAGGTCGATATAAGTTTATCACTCCTTTACTTTTAAATATCCAATCCATATCAAATTCTAAAATTTACACTAACCATAAAACAATCCGTTACTGGCAAACCTACAAAACTAATTTTTCATCATTTTGCGGTTTTCCATAATCTCATTTAAAAAGTCGTAAATTAATCGTTTTTCAGATGGAATGTTTACAGTAAAAATACCCGTTTTACAAAAAAAAGAACACTATTAAGAACCAAAAAAAATCAAAAATCATCATCAAATTATGATCTGAATATTTCAATGATAATAGTTTAATTTTAATTCATCAAAGTAAACTCATTAAGATACCTTTGAGTGATACTTTGATTAATAAAAAAATAAGTTTTAACGTTTTTTAACATTTAACCCCCACGATACATACAAACCACTCTTGAATAAACATTTAAAATAATTATCTTACAAATTCACTTGAAAATAGGCTAATTTCTTTAAATCATTCATAAAATGGTTTGTAAATTGTTCATTAAGGTCACAAAAAGAGACAACAAGCAAATAGTTGTCTCTTTTTTTATGCATAAATATGTATAATAAAAAAATCCCAAAACCTAAATAGCTTTGGGAATTACTTATATTTAAATGCTTGATTATTAACAATCCATAAGCAAATACTAAAATTCTGTAATCAATTCTTAATCATATTTTTTAAACATCTCTAACATTGTCTCAACATCCAAAACATCCATATCTACAAGTTTTAATGCTTTAACCATTTTAAGCGTAGATGTCTTATAAACCAGAAAATGGGGTGTTTTCAAATGAGATTGATACGATTCTTTATCAGCATAAATCTCTAAAACTCTAACCTGATTTGGATTTTCCTTTTGAAACATCGGAAAAATTGCAATTACTCCAGGCTCCAATCGAACATATGTTTCTGCTTCTTCTTTAAGAATTGCTTTGTACTGTTCCAGATATTCTGGCACTATTTCAATTTCAGACATGCGAACCATTTGATCTTTTTTTTGTGCAGAAACGATATTGCTGTTTAACAATGAAAAAAATATAAGAAGAAATAATCCAGTTGGAGTTATCAATGAGTTTTTCATAAATAAATTATTTGTTTTGTTTTGCCGCAATCACTTTTGTCAAAACTTTTTTAGCTGTATCGGCCTGCTGTTTTCCAATATTTTTTTCGATTAAATCGAAAGCTTCTAATAATTGCGTTTCAGTAATTCCGGTGTTCATTCCCATGCCGATATGAGCCTGCAATTGAGGAGCTACACCAGACATTGAGGCAAGAGCAGAAATGGTTATCAATTCACGCTGCTTAAAAGTTAGAACATCACGATTGAAAATGTCGGCAAACAAGTGTTCCTTTAAAAAAGTATCAATTGCTGGTGCAAATGCGTTCGCACCTTTCAATTCCTTCTCTTCAATTCCTGTAAGTTTCTGTAGGTTTTGTTTTCCCGATTGATACTTGTCTAATGTATTATCAATTTTAGAAGCTTCTTTACCTTCTTTATCCTGAATGCCTTTTGCTTTTCTTTCTTCAACAACAGCCATAAAAGCATTGATGCCATTTAAACTTCTCGGAAAACCGCAATACGCATAAAGCTGAACCAATATCTCTTTGATTTCATTTGTGGTAAGACCAGAATCCAGTCCGTTGTTTAGTTCAACTTTTAAATGATCAATATCGCCAATTGAGGTAAGTGCTGAAATTGTTATGATACTTTGTTCCTGAGTATTTAAGGTTTTATTTATAGAGATTTGTGCGCTCATTGTATTTGCAATTAACATGAAAACAAAAAATAGTATCAGCAGAAATTTTCTTTTGTTTGTCATGGTTTACTGTTATTTATTTACATTTTTATAATCCTCTTCCGAAACTGCTTCAAGCCAGACCACATTGATGTCTCCCGAATAATTCGTAATGGCAATATGAACCAATTTGCTTTTAGCCGATGCACCGTGCCAGTGCTCCACGTTTTCTGGAATGTTTACTACATCTCCTTTTTTAATATTTCTGGCTGTTTTTCCTTTTTCCTGATAAAAACCTTCTCCTTCTGTCACAATTAAGACCTGTCCTTTCGGATGCGTGTGCCAGTTGGTTCTTGCTCCTTCCTCAAATGTTACGCTTCCCATTGCAAACTCGTTGTTTTTATCTTTTGCCAATAATGGCGTTAAGAAAGCATTTCCTGTAAACCAGTCATTTGATAATTTATCTCCTTTTGGAAAAATCGAATTGTTGTTTTGCTCTGTCATCTCTTTTTTATTTTTATTAATACTGCAGCCTGATGATAGTAAAGTTCCGCTTATAATCAGGCATGCGAAAATTGTTTTTTTCATCGTTGATTCTATTCCAATTCTATTTTTACTATTACAGTTTCTTTCGTATTAAAAGATTCCATGCCGCTTGTAATCTTGCCTAAAGAAATTAAACCCGTTGCATAAGTGAAATTTTTATAAAACAATGCAAGGTTTCCCCAAGGTGCATAGTAAGTAAGATCCCCAACAAATGCGGCATAGCCGTTTGGCGCACTCTGAATGGTTAGCCTTTTATTTAAATCACTTACTTTTTCTGTATTATTATAATCTCTCAAAGTCAATGTTAAAGGCAATAAAGCTGCAAAGTCCTGACTCGTGGGATTATTATACAAAACTGCTTCTGCCAGTTTATCTCCTACCTGTATTCTTAATTTCATTACTTAATTGATTAAATTTACTAAATATTTGACAGCCAATAAAATGAACAATCAATAGTTTCAAATTACTGCACTGTATAACCTCCATCAACAGAAATAGCCTGTCCGATTACATAAGTAGATTTACTGCTGCAAAGCCAAAGCACTACATCGGCAATTTCCTCGGCTCTGCCGAGACGTTTAATAGGAAGTTGCTGTACTAATATATCCATTTCATCTGCTTGATTAACCAGCATATCCTCTACCATTGGCGTAATGATAATTCCTGGACAAACTGCATTAATTCTGATATTCTGAGGTGCATACTCTAAAGCCGCGCTTTTTGTCATCCCTAAAATACCATGTTTAGAGGCATGATAAGCTGCACGTCCTGGAACCCCAACCAATCCTCCTAATGAAGAATTGTTTACAATAGCTCCGCTTCCCTGTTTGCGCATCTGCTGCAATTCATATTTCATAAAATTCCACACTCCTTTTAGATTTACATTCAGTGTACGGTCGTATATTTCATTGCTGACATCCGCAAGTTCTTGAGGCGGTGCCTGTATCCCTGCGTTGTTAAATGCAAAATCTATGCTTCCAAACTGATTTACTATTTTTTCAATTGTGCTTTTAACCTGTTCTTCGTCTGCAACATCACAGATGAATGCTTGAGCTTTATATCCTGCGACTTTAAGTTCTTCTGCTTGTGCGCTGGCATCCAATATATCCACCAAAGCCACGCATGCTCCTGCTTCCGCAAATGCTTTAGCTGCAGCAAGTCCCATACCCATAGAAGCTCCCGTAATAACCGCTACTCTATCTTTAAAATCTTCTTTCATTACTTTTATTTTTAAAACGTTGAAGCATCAATTACATAACGGTAACGTGCTTTTTTATTTACTACTTTGTCCCAAGCTTCATTAATTTCATCTGCCTTGATAATCTCGATCTGCGGATAGATTTTATTAAGCGCACAATAGTCCATTACTTCTTGAGTTTCTGGAATTCCTCCAATAAGTGAACCGTTGAAATTGACGCGATTGAATATCATATTGAAATTATTGATTGTCAGTTCGCCATTTATAGGTTGGCCAACCTGTGTAAAAAATCCGTTTGGTTTAACGCAAGAAATATAGTTTGACATCTCATAAGCGTAAGGCACTGTCGAAATCATATAATCCAATTTTCCAAAAAGCGGTTTAAGCTGTTCCTGCTTTTCATCTACAATAATGACTTCTTTAGCTCCGAATGATTTGATATCGTTTACCTTATCTGCTGAAGTTGTAAAAGCATATACATCAGCACCTTTTGCTGCTGCTATTTTCACAGCAAGATGTCCAAGTCCTCCAATGCCGATAACACCAACTTTATCTCCTTTTTTTATTCCTGTTTTCATCATAGGCGAATACGTAGTGATACCTGCGCATAATAATGGTGCAGCATACTGCAAGTCTATGTTTTGAGGAATCTTTATAGCAAAATGTTCCGTAACCACAATATTATTTGAATATCCTCCTTGCGTAATGCCGCTTGGAGATGTAGCATCTGGCGCGCCGTAAGTTCCTACCATACCTGTAGTTTCACAATGATGCTCTTCCCCATTTTTACAGCTTGTACATTCCATACAGCTGTCTACCATACAACCTACACCTGCCTTATCGCCTACTTTAAATTTGGTTACTTTTTTACCCACTGCAGAAACAACTCCCGCAATTTCATGCCCAGGAACCTGCGGATATTTCTGTGCTCCCCAATGTTCCCTGATAACATGAATATCCGAATGGCAAATCCCTGAGAATTTGATATCTATAAGAATATCATAATCGCCTATTGCTCTGCGTTCGAACTCCCAAAATTTAAGAGGTGATTTTTTATCTGTTCCTGCATACCCTTTTGATTTTATCAATTTGTCCATAGTTACATTTTTAATTTCGTTATTTTTATTATTTCTTTCGCTGGCAAGCAGACCTGAAACATCCGCCAGTGCTAAACCCGTTCCGGCCAATGCTGCCTGCTGCAGAAACTTTCTTCTTGATTTTTCCATATACTTTTTTATATTTCTGTTATGCATATCTATCTTTTTCTAAAGAAGACAGCTGTAATTCAATGTTCATTTAACTTTTACAAAATTCAGCATAAGCGGAAAGATGGCATTTATATATTCTACTGTTATACCTACCACTTTTACTGATTCGCTAAAACCGACATACAAAAGGACTTTAGATTCAATACCTTTGTGTAAAAATTACTATTATGAGTTCTGTAGAAAGATTTGACACCGTAAAACAATACAATGATTCGGTGGGTGCAGATACACTTCATCCGCTTGTAACTGTGGTAGATTTCGAGAACATTCCGCCATTTAGCTATTTCCGTCGTTACATGGGGGTTTATGCCGTATTTTTAAAAGAGGTTAAGTGCGGTGATATAAGATACGGTTGCCAACCTTACGATTACGAAGACGGAACATTAGTTTTTATTGCGCCGGGACAGGTTTACGGCATAGATACAAAAGGAGAAAAGATTACTCCAAAAGGGAAAGCACTGGTTTTTCATCCTGATTTAATTGCGGGAACCAATCTTGGAAAAACAATTAAAGAGTACTCTTTCTTTTCTTATCAGGTTAATGAAGCGCTGCATCTTTCTAAAAAAGAAAATGCGGTTATTAATGACTGTTTTGATAAAATTGCAACGGAAATTGAATTGAATATTGACAAGCACAGTAAAAGCTTGATAGTATCGAATATCGAACTTTTTCTTAAATACTGCATGCGTTTTTATGACCGCCAGTTTATTACCCGAACACATGCCAACAACGATATTTTAACCCGTTTTGAAAATCAGCTGAATGAATATTTCTTATCAGACAAACCTGCTTTAATCGGTCTGCCGTCTGTGGGGTATTTTGCCGATCAGTTAAACTTGTCTGCTAATTACTTCGGCGATTTGATTAAGAAGGAAACAGGAAGCACTGCACTGGACTATATCCAGTCAAAATTAATTGAACTTGCTAAAGAAAAAATATTAGAACAGAATAAGACCATCACAGAAGTGTCTGACGAACTTGGTTTTAAATATCAGCAGCACTTTACAAGACTGTTTAAACAAAAAGTTGGAATGGCGCCTGTTGAATTTAAAGGCTTAAATAAATTGAATTAAAAAAAGTATCACTCTTTTCTCCTTTTAACATTTAACCCCTACGATACATACAAACCCCTTTCTATTGAAAAACAAAAATAATTATCTTACAAATTCACTTAAAAATAGGCTAATTTCTTTAAATCATTTATAAAATGGTTTGTAAATTGTTTCGTAGAGTCACTTAAGGAGACAAATAGTAAATATTTGTCTCTTTTTTCATATAACCATATAGATTTTTTCAAGCCTTCACAGCCTAATATTTGTGGTTCGAATTTTTCCATAAGGGGCTGTCCAATGGTTCGAAATCCCGTTAAGGATACTTTTTTTTCTCTTCTTGGTTTATCGTAATTTTTTGATACTAAATATAAAATAATTCCAAAATGGACTTAAACATATTCTTTCGCAAAAGCTAAGGCGAATTTCAAATAAATAAGCTATCGCAGAACTATCCATACAAATTTTTTATCTCCGACATAACAAAGGTGCTTTGGGTACTCCCTATACTTTCAACTGATCCCAATTTATTAAACACAAAATCTTGATAATGCTTCATGTCTTTGGCAGAAACTTTCATTAAAAAATCGTAATCACCTGAGATATTATAACATTCTACAACTTCGTCTATTTTCATAATATCACTAACAAACTGATTCCCAATATTACGATCGTGCTGTTTAAGTTTGATATTACAGAAAACAATAAATCCCCTGTTTAATTTTTCTGCATCAAGTAGTGCTATATACTTCTTAATATAACCATTGTTTTCTAATCTTTTAATTCGCTCAAAAACTGGCGATGGCGAAAGATTTACCATCTTTGCAAGCTCTTTTACTGTATACTTAGAATTATCATGCAGTATATTTAGTAACTGAAGATCAATATCATCTATCTGCTCCATATTTTTTTTACTTAGAATGTTAGTTTAATTTATTTCTAAATTAGAATAAAATTCTTCAAACACAATTAAAAACAACACAAAAAACTTATTTCAAACAAATCAGAAATATAATCATCTGTAAAATTTTCTTTTACAGTATAAAAATTCTAAAGACCATGTTTTATAGAATGACACATAATAAATTACAAGCAAACTTCGATTATCCGCCAAATTGACTTTTAAAACTGTACTTCTTTACGTCGAGCCATACCCTGAGCAATGATGCTTGCGGCAATCAATTGCAAGGCATGATAAAGCATGAGCGGCAGCAATACGATGCCAGTGATAGTACTGTACTGAAAAAGTACTTTTGACATAACGGTTCCGTGTACCAATGACTTTTTAGACCCGCAGAATAAGACCGTAATACGGTCTTCATCTGAAAAACCAAGTAGGCGGCTGAGAACTCCCACACAAAAAAATACGGCAAAAAACAGTGCCATCATCCCCGCAGCGAGTCCAGCAAGTTCAAGGGCTGTGAAACCTTCGAAAAGATGTTCAGAAAATGACTTGCAAAACGACGTGTAAATAATCGTTAGAATAACTGCTTGATCGAAATATTTGAGCTGTTTCTTGTATTTTTCGGCAATGGCGCCGAAACGCGGATTGAGGCTTATGCCAATGATAACAGGCAGCAAGACTTGCAAAATCAACTTTAAGCCGATTTGAGTGACATCAAAATCACCTGTCGCAGAAGCTATGAACAGCCCAACCCAGAGCGGCGTAACCACTACTCCAATCAAACTGGAAATACTCGCATTGAAAATAGCTGCGGGTATATTTCCCTTGGCGATGGAAACCATGACCACGGAAGAGGATACTGTAGACGGTAAAGCTGCCAGAAAAAATACACCTAGCCAAAGCAGCTCGAAGCCGTTATTGACAAATAACGGGCGAAACGCTAAAACAATGAGCGGAAAAAACAAAAAGGTTGTCAACTGGACGACAATGTGCATTTTCCAGTTGGAAAGTCCAGCTTTTAGTTTCTCAACACTTAATCGCATGCCATAAAACAAGAAAATCAAGGAAACGCCAGCATTGGCAATTTCCTCTAGCGAAACCGGTTCTTTGACCATGCCTGGCTTTGGTAAAAAATAAGCCATCATAATCATGGTGGCTATCATTAACAGGAAACCGTCGAAACCTGCTTTTTTCAATAATTCTAATAATTTCTTCAAAGTGTTTTAAATATTATTTCTCCGTAGAGTCACGAACTTCATTTTAATATATTGAGACTAAATCCCTAGTTCTTTGCGTATAATTTCTGCTCCTGCACTTAAAGCACTTAACTTGCCTCTAGCTACGTTACGAGATAGCGGAGCCATACCGCAGTTTGTAGAAGGGTAAAGATTTTCGGCATCTACAAACTCAAGAGCTTTACGCAGCGTATCAGCGACTTCTTCTGGTGTTTCGATAGTGTTCGTTGCCACATCGATAGCACCGACCATTACTTTTTTACCGCGAACAAGTTCCATTAAATTTAAAGGCACATTGGAATTGTGACATTCTAAAGACACCACATCAATTTTAGATTTTTGAATTTTCGGAAAAATTTCTTCGTATTGTCGCCACTCAGAACCTAATGTCTTTTTCCAATCAGTATTCGCCTGTATTCCATAACCATAGCAAATATGAACTGCAGTTTGACAGTGTAAACCTTCAATGGCTCTTTCTAATGCTTCCATTCCCCAATCGTTTACTTCATCAAAGAATACATTAAATGCAGGTTCATCAAACTGGATAATATCTACCCCTGCGTCTTGAAGTTCTCTTGCTTCTTCATTGAGTGCTTTCGCAAACTCCCACGCCAATTTTTCTCTGCTTTTATAATGGTCGTCGTACAAGGTATCTACCATTGTCAGCGGGCCTGGCAATGCCCATTTTATAGGTTTATTAGTCTGTTTACGTAAAAATTTAGCATCTTCAACAAAAACTGCTTTTTGACGTGCAACCTCACCTACAACCACTGGAACACTCGCATCATAACGGTTACGAATTTTTACTGTTTTACGATTTTCAAAATCTACACCGCTTAAATGCTCGATAAAAGTCGTTACAAAATGCTGGCGTGTCTGTTCGCCGTCACATATAATATCTAAATCTGCCAATTGTTGTTCCTGCAGAGAAATACGCAATGCATCTTGTTTCCCTTCAAGTAGCTGATCACCTTCTAATTTCCATGGTGACCAAAGTTTTTCGGGTGGTGCAAGCCAAGCAGGTTTAGGTAAACTTCCAACAATAGAGGTGGGTAATAATAATTTCTTCATAATAGTATAATTTTAATGCGTTGTAATCAATTAAAGGATAAAATTAGCAGACCATTCTTCTAGAAGACTTTTGTAAGGCTTAATGAAATGCTTTTCTGCATATTTACCTTGTTCTACCGCCAGTCGGCTGCGCTCTTCGCGGTCATAAACTACGCGAGTCAGTGAATAATCTTCGTGTTTAAGACTAGGTTGATAGATTTTCCCAGCCACTGAATTTGCATTGTAAATTTCAGGGCGATAAATCTTCTGGAAAGTCTCCATCGTACTGATTGAGCTGATTAGTCCAAGATCAGTATAATCCGCAAGTAAATCTCCAGAATGATAAAAAGCCATCGGTGCTACACTGTTCGGAGGCATGAAAAAACGAACTTTTAAGCCCATTTTAGAGAAATATTCATCAGTGATAGAATACTGATCCTGCAGATACTCAAAGCCCAGAACCGGATGCTGATACTCAGTGCGAGTATACGTTTTGTTGCTCGATACACTTAGACAAATGATCGGTGACATCTTAAAGTGTTCTTTATAAGTAGCTGAATTTACAAAACACTTATAAAGTTTTCCGTGCAAATCACCAAAATTTTCAGGAATACAAAAATCAGATTTATTTTTATTGTGCTCGATCAATAAAATACTGAAATCATAATCACGTACATAAGAAGAAAAATTATTCCCAGCAATACCTTCGATACGCTGACTTGTTTTACGGTCAAAAATATTCGTTTTTAAAACTTCAATCAACGGCAGATTGTTAATACCATTTTTATCATCAATACTCATTGTCACTGTGATGATTTCAAGTTCTACAAGGTAACGATCAGCTTTTGGATTATCTAAATGAGCCAATGCATTAAATCGATTGTTAATCATATTTAAGGCATTACTTAAGTTTTGTTGACGATTAGCTCCTCTAGCCAAGTTTGCAAAATTGGTTGTCAGACGCGTTTGACTTGAGGGATTATAGTTTTCATCTAAACAAGTACTCTTTAGTGTGAATTGAAAATCATTCTTGCTTGTAATCTGGATGTTTTCAATATCCTGCTTTTCGTTTATTCCCCTATCTTCTTGTATGTTCGCTTTCATCTGATGACAATATTTAGTTTTTTTACCCTGCAAATTTGAAAATAAAAGATTAAATATTTTTACAAACACTTAAAATCAGATAATTATTCTTTTTACATGCATTTATAAAGATTATTAATCTTTAAACAAATATGATAATGAAGAAAAACAGATAATTATTCTGTAGTGAGCTAAGATGATTGGTTTGGGGGTTCCTTGGAGCAATCCAAAAACTCGAAAAAGAAAACAATATAATTTATATTTGTCAAAATTTAAGATAGACATAGCAATGAATTTGATAGAAAATTTAAAATGGCGTTACGCCACAAAAGCTTATAATAACATTAAAGTAACAGAAGAAAAGGTCGATCAGATCTTAGAAGCTATAAATCTTTCAGCATCTTCTTGTGGTCTGCAATCTTACCGAGTTTTTGTTGTTAGCAATCCAGAAATCCAAAAGAAATTAGGTGCTGATTCGTATAATGGACAGATTAGCTCTTGCTCTCATTTGTTAGTTTTTGCTGCATTCACTGATATGACTTCGAGTTACATTGACGATTACATAGCAATGACAGAAAAACAAAGAGGTCTTGATACTGGTGCCTTATCCAGATTTAAAAATGGACTTCATTCCTATTTCAGCGCTATTAACGTAGAACAAAAAGCTCTTTGGGCGGCCAAACAGGCATATATTGCGCTAGGAACTGCACTTATTGCTGCGGCAGAATTAAAAGTGGACGCCACTCCTATTGAAGGATTCAATGCTGCCACTATTGATGAGGTTTTGGGTTTGAAAGAAAAAGGGTTGCATTCTACTGTTATCCTCGCTTTAGGATATCGGGATTCGGAAAAAGACTATATGGCAGCTACCAAAAAAGTTCGTTTACCTATAGATGAAATGATAACTAAAATTTACTAATATTATCACTTATCTTATAAATTCACCTGAAAATAAGCCAATTTCTTTAAATCATACATAAATTGGTTTGTAAATTGTGCAGTAAGGTCACAACAAGGGAACAAAAGATAAAAAACAATCTTTTGTTCCTTTTTTTTTAGTACAATTATCTATTATTCAAACAAATAGACTACAAAAGTTAGTACCCAATACAGGTAAAAAAATTGACCACAAAAATTATGTTAAAAAATAGTGGTAATTTCTCGCATATTATGGATTTGAGTCTAAATCTAAACGTTTCAAAATCAAGCTTCGTAAACGTGTCTGATGTTCATCTCCCCAATTTCCGATTGTAGCAATTACTGGAATTAATGTTTTTCCAAAATCGGTCAGGCTGTATTCGACTTTAGGAGGTACAACAGGATAAATGACCTTTGATACCAATTCATGATCCTCTAATTCTTTCAGCTGTATATTTAAAACTCTACGCGAAGCATCAGGGATTTTACGCTGCAACTCACTTGGCCTTTTATGACCTTGATCAATAAACCAAAGCAGGCGTATTTTCCATTTGCCATACAACACTTCCCCTATCAGGTCAAGTCCGCAGTTCAGGTTCGGGATTATTTTTCTTTCATACATATAACAAAAGTAAACCTATGTTCCGATTTATACAATAGGGGAAAAATTTATCCCTATATGAATCGTAACTCCGTACTTGTGAGAAAGTTGCATACTTCTGAAATTTGTACAAAAGAAATTTAAATCGAATATAAGATGGATTATCAAAATGAATTATCAGGTAAAATTGCCCTTGTAACAGGAGGCACAAAAGGAACTGGAAAAGCAATTGCAGAAAGACTGCTACAAGCTGGCGCAACAGTTATTATTACTGCGCGAAATGCACCAGAAGAAGAAAACACCAAACTACATTTCATTGCTTCAGATTTAAGTAAGGCAGAAGGAACACAAAAAGTTGTCAGCGAAATACTGTCGACTTACGGAAGACTGGATATCCTTGTGAATAATCTAGGTTCTTCAACTACACCTGCAGGCGGCTTCAACGCACTGACTGATGAAGACTGGGTATCTACCCTACAGGCTAATCTGCTTGCTCCTGTTCGGCTTGACAGAGGCTTTTTGCCACAAATGATAGACAAGAAAAACGGTGTTATCATTCACATAGCCTCAATTCAGGGCAAATTACCTTTGTATGATTCTACTCTACCCTATGCTGCAGCAAAAGCGGGACTTATCAATTACAGCAAAGGTTTGTCTAAAGAAGTATCTCCAAAGGGAGTACGTGTGCTGACTGTTTCTCCAGGATGGATTAATACAGGAGCATCGAAAGCCTTTCTGGGAGAAATTGCAAGAAACGCAAACAGTACCGTAGAAGAAGCACAGCAAGGTGTTATGGATGCATTGGGCGGAATACCTTTTGGCAGGCCAGCCGAGCCAGAAGAAGTCGCAGAACTGATTGGTTTTCTTGTTTCACCTAGAGCTAAATATTTAACAGGAACTGAATTCGTAATAGACGGCGGTACAGTGCCAACTATTTAATAATCTTTAAAAAATTAAAAATATGAACTTACCTAAAGTACTAACAGATTTAGTCAATGCACAGAACAGCTTCGACAGCAGTGCTTATGCCGATTGTTTTTCAGAAAATGCCGTGGTATTCGACGAAGGCAGAACGCATAACGGAAGACTGGATATCCAGCAGTGGATAGACTAATCAAATAAAAAATACAAATCAGTAATGAAACCTCTTGAATATGCTGAGAATGGCACAGCAAGTGTCTTAACTGCAGAATGCTCTGGAACGTTTCCGGGAAGTCCCATTACACTACAATTTCATTTTGATATTGCTGATGGGCAAATTCAGCATTTAAAAGTGACGGGATAAAGAAAAGAGAATGATTGATTTTCTGCATTGCTCCAAAAAAGTTAGAAACTTTTTTGGAGCAATGCAGTTCTTTTTTTGCCAAATTTAATAAAAATGCAGATTTAACTTTACTGAATAAAATATTTACTCGTACTATTTGAAAACTTCAATTTAAAGTTTAATTCTCTCACCATCCGCAGCAATGATTACTTTATTAGAAATGCCATTGCTTTTTACATAATCTGCAAGTTCTTTTCTGCTCAGAACACAATGATTGATAGCTTCCATATGTATTGCAACAATTGTGGCATTCGGTAAAACTTTGTGTACTTTTAAAACATCTTCTTTCCCCATAATAATGGCTCCAAAACCATCCACCTGAGCGAAACCTGTATTTAAAACAATAACATCGGGTTTCAAACTTTTCAAAACAGCTTCAAAAGAATCTGTCCAAATCGCATCGCCAACAAAATATACTGACTTTTGGCCTGCTTCATTAAAGAAATAACCTGAGACTTCACCTAATCTTTCTGCCAATTGAGGATTCGCATATGCCTCGTCCGATCCATGTTGGGCATGAATTTTCTGAATTTGGATATTCTTAAATTTCGATTTATCCGATAAAATTCGCACATCTTTGAATCCTTCATTTCGTACAATTTCAGCATCCTCCTTGTTCTGGGTCAAAACAGGCTTGTCTTTTGGAAGCATTTTTATAGCTGCTTCATCCCAATGGTCAGGATGCAGATGAGTTAGAAGCACTGCATCTGGTGCAAGAAGACTTTCGGCTTCAACTGGAAGTTCAACCAGAGGATTACGCAGATTTGAATTTGCCGTTCCCGGAAAACCTGGATAAGCTCCTTTTTTCGCTAGCATAGGATCAATAAGAAATTCACTGCCTGCATAATGAAACACCACAGTAGCATTTCTGATTAATTGGATACTTGTCTGCTTCTGCCCATAAGACAAAGTCATAAATGCAATTAAAGCAATTGCCGAAACTAATTTTTTCATGTTTTTTATTATTAGATTATCATCATACGCCAGCATTATAAATAAAGATACAGGCAGAAATAAATTTTGATGCAAAGGTAAATTGGTGATTTACAGAACAGGCTACCAAATAATAATCAATAAATGCCATTCTGATAAGCTAATTGAAATTATGTCAAAATAATTTTCATCACTCTTCTTGGTTGATTTATCAAAATGGCAGTTTTACCATCCGATTTGGTAGCAATCGGGCTACTGCTGCCATATAACTTTGTATTTGATAAACTTAAAACAGTGAATTATGAGCAAGGCATTAATTGTTATAGACATACAGAATGATTACTTTGAAAATGGAGCAATGGAACTTTCAGGCGCTCTAAAGGCAAGTGAGAACGCGGCTAAAATTATTGAAAAATTCAGGTCTGAAGGACAGCCAGTTGTACATGTCCAGCATTTGTCCGTAGCTCCAGGATCATTTTTCTTTCTGCCTGAAACAGAAGGCGTCAAAATCCACCAGAATGTAAAACCGCTGGAATCTGAAAAGGTAATAACTAAATATTATCCTAACAGTTTTAGGGATACTGATCTGTTGGAATATCTAAAATCAAATAACATCACAAAACTTATTTTTACAGGAATGATGACTCATATGTGTGTGGATGCTACTGTAAGAGCGGCAAAAGATTTTGAATTTGAATGCACTGTGATAGGCGATGCCTGCGCTACAAGGGATTTGGAAGTTAACGGCCAAAAGGTAAATGCTGCAGATGTGCAGACAGCGTTTCTGGCAGGATTAAGTTTTTTCTATGCTTCTGTAATAAACACAAGTGATTATCTGGCAGTTTAAAACGATCAATAGTAAAAGCAGTAACATAAATTATTTAAATTTTCACTAAATTTGAAATGCATCTGTTTATAGAAGGCAGGTGCTTCTCTGTTTTATTAATACAATAAATAAAAACGGTTGAGAACAATTAAATTTCATAAGTCGGAATGCGGCGTTGATATTCTACTAAATGTTTTGAGAGGTAGTGATGTAAAAGTCAACTACCTGAAAACAGAAATCTATAATGCTGATTTTTTTGAGATTCTTCTTTTTAAAAAAGCAAAAGGCACTCTTATTTTAAATCAGCGAAAAATAACTATAAGCGACGATACCATTGTATTTATTTCTCCTTTTCAGAAGAGACAATGGAATTTAGAACCTGACGGTTTAGATTTTACCATTCTTGTTTTTCAGGAAGATTTTCTTAATGATTTTTTCTCAGATAAATTTTTCACCTATCGCCTATTGTACTTTTATCAGTTAAACTATCCGCTGAGTATCAATATTGATAAATCTGATCTTGAAAAAGCATGCAATATCCTTACCGAAATAAAAGGAGAACTTTTGGACCCAAAACCTGACAGCGTGCACATTATACGTTCGCTTTTATACTATTTATTGCAGAAATTCAACCGTGAATATGCTAATAGATTTAATCTTTCTCTAGAGAAAGCAGAAAATAATTACGCCTATCAGTTTAAACAATTGCTCGAACTCCATATTACACAAAAACAGCGAATCGATGACTATGTCTCTTTATTAGGCATAAGCCGTATAACTATTAATTCGGCTGTTAAAAAGCAGTTTAACGTTACCGCAACACATCTTCTAAAGCAAAGACTTCTCTTTGAGATAAAAAATTACCTTATCCATTCAGGAAAAAATGTTTCAGAAATCGCAGATGAACTGCACTTTTCTGAACCCAGCCATTTAATGCGTTTTTTTAAAATGCAGACCGGAATGACGACTACCGAATTTTTAGCTTATTATCAAAATGATACATTTGGTTAATTTATAAAATAACAAAAAATTTGAGGAGTTCGATGCAGAGAAATTTCTTCGGCCATTTGCCGATATAAAAGATTTTGAGTTTATCAAAACTAAATTATAGTCATTCATAAGATGGTTTGTAAATTGTGCAATAAGGTCACTAAAAGAGATAACTAGCAAATAGTTGTCTCTTTTTTTATACACTAAGATGTAAATTTTTCAAGCCTTAAAAACTGATATTTTAAGGTTCGATTTTTTTAAGAAGAAACTTTTAGTCTGTTTAAAATAAAAAATCTTAAAGTAGTGTCATTGCAGATTTAACCAGCACTGAACAATAGTACTAAGTTTTAATCTGTAATTAATTTGAATTTTACAGGTTGAAAAAACACATTTGAATTTTTCTCAAAATAAATTCCGTTTTCTTTTTTATCTAATTTTACTTTGTAATTATGAATTAAGGTAGTTTGTGCAATAACATTTACTTGGTAAGCATCTCCAGTTTTATTTGCCTCAGATATATCCTGAATAATACCATTAATGACAACCGATTTAGGAACAGCAGCAGTGTCATTTAATTTAAAACTAACAATATATCCTCTTTCACTATTACTGTTATAGCTTTTATACGTTTGATTTTTTAAAAGTTGTCTGGAACAGGAAAAAAGAAAAAAAAGTCCAAAAGAAAATAATAAAAAGACGGCTTTAGGAATACTATTTTTCATACTTTTAGCGTTTTTATACGCAACAAATTTAACTTAAATTAAACGATTCAAAAAATAATGAAACTAAAATATATTGTTAAAACATTACTTGTAGGATTGGTTTTTACAGCTTGCAGCAAGGATTCTGATTCTGACTCTAAAGAAGCCACAACTACCACGCCTGACGAGATCAACAACTTTGTTTGGAAAGCTATGAATTCTTGGTATTACTGGCAATCCGACGTTGCTGATCTGTCTGACAGCAAAATCAATTCTACCACTGCATATAACAATTTTATCAACGGAAAAACTCCCGATGCGCTTTTCTATTCACTTCTATATCAAAGAGGAACTGTTGATAGATTCTCTTGGATTGAAAACAGTAATGAGGTAGTACAGGCTTCAAAAGTTGCAGAAGTTGAAAAAAAAGGCGGTTTTAGTTATGCAATTTATCCGAAAGATGCATCCAATACAAATATGGTAGCCTTAATTAACTACATTGTACCTGGCTCGCCAGCAGCTTTAGCGGGATTGAAAAGAGGAGACGTTATTACAAAAATAAATGGAAGCCAGCTTACTTCAAGTAATTATGGCCAACTAGAAAATACACAAATCACCGTTACTTTGGCAGCAAGCGTGCAATTTACAAGCAGTAGTATGGTAACCACAGACAAAGCAGGAACTGTAACTGTAACAAAAGCTGATATTGATGAAAATCCGGTTGCTTATTACGAAAAGAAAGTATATGGATCAAAGAACATTGGTTATCTGGTGTTTAATGGTTTCAAATCAGATTATAATGACGAGCTAAATGCATCTTTCGCTAAAATGAAATCAGATGGAATTAACGAATTGGTTTTAGATTTAAGATACAATGGAGGAGGTTCATTAGAAACTGCAGTTGCTCTGGCACAAATGATTAACGGAAGTTTTACCAACAAACCATATGCTTACTTAGACTTCAATAATAAACACAATAATGAAGACGGCTATGAAAATCTTTCCGAAAAAGTAAAAATTTTTAATCTGGTTGATAACGAGCCAACTTTTCAGAGAGAAGAAACTATAAACAGCCTTACTTTGACCAATATATATGTGCTGGTGAGTTTTCAAACCGCTTCTGCCAGCGAACTCACCATACAATGTCTAAAAAAATATATTAACGTAGTCACAATAGGCGAAGAAACGGTTGGCAAATTTGTAGGATCGAACACACTATACGATTCTCCCGCTTCTAATTATATCTCCTATGCCAATCGAAACACTAAACACAAATGGCAATTACAACCCATTACATTTTCATATTATAACAAAGACAAAGACCCAAATCCAACTAAAATTACACCTGATCACGAAATTAATCCATATAGCACTTTCTTAAATCTGGTTGAATTTGGAAACGTAAAAGATCCTTATTTGAATAAAGCTCTTGAATTAATTACAGGTCAAAGTATGCGAACTACAGCAAAAAACGTTGATTCTTCTTTTTCATTAAAATTTGACAATCTTGCTGCATTCAACCCTACAAATACTGCAAAAGGTTTATATATACAGGATTTTAAAAGTTTGGGAAAACAATAAATAACAACGAAATTAAATCTAAAAACTAAAATCATCGCTAAATTTTGATTTGAATAGTTTAATGATAATGGTTTAATTTTATGTTATCAAAGAAACAGTTTGTAAAAATGTCCAGAAAGGGTCACTACAGACAAATGGCGCCAATTGGCGCCATTTTTTTATTTACACTATTTTATTAATAGTCGAACTTACTTTTTCATAAGATAAAGATAATCTGTTGTATTGCCAACGTTTCGCAAGCGAATCTGCGAATTATTAAACTCAAACAATTTCCAGCTACTGTTATTCAAATTCTTCAGTATTTTACAATGAAAAGCTAGAACTTTTTGGAGTATATTCCTATCCATAAGCATTAAAGCGTGATGCTGAATCAAATAAAAAATGAATTTACAGTATTACTGCGTTTATTTAGTGTATTTTAGCGCGGCAACTATTTATCCCAAACAGTAAAATAAACATTTTTTGGAAGATTATGTTTATGGACAGCCCGTCTCTGCTTAACAGCTGCTGACGGGCTTTATTTTAGGATTTAAATATTCTAAGTCGTTTAATAATCTTTTTAAAAAGAAAACGGATTTTCAAATTAATAAGTTAAACTAATTATTTCTAAAAACTAAACCAAATAAGATATTTTGTTTATCTCCCCGGCCCTGTGCTCCCTCCTATTTTAGTTACCAAAGAAGTCAGAGTAAAACTCGAAGATAATATTTTTATAGTTTGTTATTTTTTTACACGGACTCCTTACTCCGTTTTACCATCAAAAGTTACGTTCCCAAAATTTATTTTCTGCATTTCATACATAAAAGGCATGTGAGAACCGGCTATCCACTGTTTATTTTTATAAATAAAAGACAAATGTTTTTCATAAGAACCTCCAGGAGTAAAAATTCTAAGACTATCCCCTTCATTAGGTTCGTAATCAAAATCAAAACAATTTTTACTATTCAGATCAGCAACCATTTTTTCATTTGTTAAATCTACCGTTAGCATTTTTTCAGGCATATACCCCATTCCATCCATAGTAGTTTTACTGAAACCCATGCATTTTTCTAAAGTCCAGGTAAATTCGGTACGTCTTTTTTTTCTATTCTTACGAGAATTTTTATGGTGAATAACAGTATTTATTCCGTTCGGAACACAAGTACACAATTTAATTTCTTTTCCAGATTTGCACATATATTTTCAATAGTAGTGAAGTCTGCTAATTTAATTATAAAATCATAAACCCGTAATTTAATTGGATTATTCAAATGCAAATATTTTATAATTAGAATTTTCAAACAAAAAGTCCATCCGCGAACGAATGGACCTTTTTAGAAATTTATTAAACTTAAAAAATAAACCAAATAAGATATTTTGTTTATCTCCCAGGCCCTGTACTACCTCCTATTTTAGTTACCATAGAAGTCAGAGTAAAACTCGAAGATAATGTCGGATTACTAAAAGTTCCTCCTAAATACAATCCGTTAAATTCAGATGCGTTACTAACACTAGAAACCGTAACCACTCTGTAGGTTTTACCCGAACTGAATTTACTACCAGACAATAATAAAGTCGTAAAACTCGCAGGTGATTTAAAAGTCATAACTTCTGCATTATCACTATCTAATACGCTATATACAGTCCCAGAATTTCCACTTCCCAGAATAGCAGATGCCTGTGTAGATACACTTGCAGTTGGCGAACTCGTTGCTCCTCCCGCACCAATCAACAAACCTCCTGTAATCTTGAATGTATTATTATCACAATCAAAACCTTCTTCTGGACTTTTGGCTCCAATCGCAAAGATTTTTCCGCCCGTTACAGTAAGCGTCCCATTAGAATCAATACCATCATTTGTTGTACTGTAGGCTACAATAGTTCCTCCATTGATGTAAATAGCATCTCCAGCATTTATTCCATCATCTACAGCTTTGATATAGATTTCTCCATCATTGATTGTCAAGATACTTTTACTTTCTATTCCTTCGCCTCCTGTGCCTGTTGTTGTGATATTTATAGTTCCGCCATTAATTACCACATAAGGATCAATTGTATTATCAGTATCATACGAAGCTACTATTCCATCATCGGCAACATTGATCGTTATGTTTCCACTATTGATGATAATATGTCCTTCTTCAGCTTCTATTCCATCACTAGACGCTTTAATATTTAAAGTACCTCCGTCAATATAAACCGCATCATTTGTATGAATACCATCTGAAGAAGCTTTCGTTATATTAATCGTTCCGCTTTGTACACGAACGTAGTCATCGGATACAATACCATGTTTATTATTTCCTGCAACATTAAGAATTCCGCTGCCTGAAAAAATAAGCTGACCCTCGCTAAAAAAAGTTCCTTTTTGATCTTCGGTTGAGGTAGCATAAGTCGTTCCATCTTCCAAAGTATTGGTTCCGCTTAATACAATAAAAGCGCGTTTACCAGACTGAATATTGATTGCTGGTCCATCATTATTTTTGATAGAAACACCATTTAATGTCAGTTTATATTTTTTATCACTATAGATTTTCAGCATTCCATCAGTCGTAGTTCCGGTTACTTCATAAGCAACTTCGGCTACGGTAGAAGTAATTGTAACATCTGCGCCAGAACTGGCAACTGTTACTCCTGTTACTGCATTTTCTACAGTGGCAGTTGTACCATTGTATGTGATTTTAACTGTAGAACTAAAGGTTGAATTAGCCAAAAGATCATCGGCATTTGCGCCAGTCTCAGAAGATCCCTCAGATGTTCCTTTTGCAGCAGTCGCACTAATTGTTACAGGATTATCTGTTGTAACAGTATTATCATCTTCATCTGCATCGTTATCTTTTGAACAGGATATTGTAAAAACGCCTAAAAATAGACAACAATAGAAATAGGTTTTAGCTTTCATGTTATTGGGTATTTTAAATTAATAATGGTGAAATGAAATTCTAGACGCGAATTATCGCCAATACTTTCATGTATTTTAGAAACTGAATCAATAATAAAATCTAATCTGCTTTCTTAGTTATCAGCAGCAAAAATCTAAATTAGATCAAATTACAAGCAGGACGAAATAAAATATATCGATGGTCTTATTTCCTAGACGGATTTTAGATTTGTGTCGACTTTAAATCAATTTAAAGTTTTGAAACTGTTACTTTTTATTCCCAATAATTTCAAAAGTTACAATCACACCATCTTTCATTATGTAAAAAGCCCATTCATTTGAATGGGCTTTTAGTGGTGACTTTAATTATGAAACTTTCTCTCGCGGGTCGTCAATATGCATTTTTGAAACATCGTAGCGCATTCCTTCTCTATCTACTATTCTAACATTTTTTACGACAGTGCTTAAAGCAGTTAAAAATGTTTCTGAATTTTCATGGCGTTCATAGGCTTCCTGATCTCTCCAACCTTCCAAAAGATGAAAAGTGTTTTCATCTGTCAAATCTTGCGAAAAAGCATAGTAAATACATCCTTCCAATTTATTAGCTGCAATCATTTCTGGAATAACTGCGTCTATAAAAAGCTGTCTGTCTTCTGGATGAACTTTATAATAAGCGCTTACTGTAATTTCTGTTTTTTCGGTTTTGTCATGGCTATTCGAAGTGCCCTTTTTTATACTATTTTCCATTTTGTTATTTTTAATGATTAAATTATTTTACAAATTTCCGCTTAATGCCTAAACTGTAAATTGATTCGGAATAAGTAAAAACTTGATATAGATCAAGAGTTTGAAAAAAGCATAATCGTTTGGCTAAAGAATATTTTATTCCGTTACAACATTAACAAGAACCGTTTTCTTTATTTTCTCAACGCCTCGTTCTCTTATGAGTTCTACCGCGTCGAGCATTCTAATTAAATGAACATAAGGCGTCGTTAAATCTGGATCAGGATCTGCGGTATGTGGAGACAAGGAAAACTCAACGATTTGATAGAGAAATAACTCAAATTCTTCGAGCGTTTTTTCTTCGAAAGCTTTTTGAAATACCATAAAAGGATTCTCACATTCTTCTTTTGTTAAAGAAGAAAGAAGAAAAACCGTTTCAGACCTCAAAGACGCAGCCACTTTACATTTTTTGCTTTTCTTTTTCAGGCAATAACACACTTTGAGAAAAGAACTCAAAATAGTATATAAAACAAAAACATCTGAAGGATTGTCTTGTTTATAGACTTTTGTTTTATAGCAGTGCATTACAACTTCGCTTAAATGCTGTTTATAATAATCAAGATTTGCAAAAGCAAAAAAGGCTTGAATGGCTTTAAACGGATTTCCTGCCTTATATCCTGCCCAAAAGCTCATTTCGAAAGATATTTTATTCTTTTTCATACTACATGGATTTAAAATATTCAAGCGAAATTGCATGCTTTCTAAAAGATAATCTATTCGATAAAATAGATATATTATCCTACAAAAAAAGATGCGTTTTTATAGTATATTTTTCTATCTTTGAAACTCAGGATTTTTAACTACACGGCTTTATCTTTGAGCTTTTAGAAAATTGATATTCATTATGGAACAGAAAATACATCAGGGAAGAAACGTAAAACGTTTTAGAGAAATGCTTAACATAAAACAGGAAGCATTGGCTTATGATCTGGGCGAAGACTGGAACCAAAAGAAAATTTCGATGCTAGAACAAAAAGACGTGATTGAAGAAAATCTACTGAAACAAATCTCAGCTGTATTGAAAATTCCTGTAGAAGCTTTTCAGAATTTTGATGAAGAACAAGCGATAAATATTATTTCTAATACTTTTGATAATTGCCAACAACCTGCATCTGTATTTTACAATTCAACAATTAATCAAATTGATCAATTCATTAAACTTCATGAAGAAAAGATTGCTTTGTATGAAAGAATGTTGAAGGAGAAAGAGGAAATGATGGTTAGGCTTGAGAAGTTGATTGGGAAGTAGTTATTCATAAAGATATATTAAAACAAAAAAAAGAGACTCTAGCGTCTCTTTTTTTATTGGAATCAAACTCATTTTTTCTACTCAATATAATTTTTTATTTTTTTGACATTTGCTTCTACGTCCTGCAAATGCATTACATTTTTACTTTTGCCACTCCAATCGTTCTTGATCGAAGCCCATTCTTTTTCTGAAATTTCTTGAATTAAAGGCGTAATTTGATAATATTTTGTCTCCTTTTTTGTCAACACATTTGTATATGTTATTTCAATATAACTTTTTATTTGTGTATAACCATAATCCCAAATTGCTTGTCTCGTCAATAATTCATTTTTACTACAATTCTTATTATCAAACTCATATATTAAACCTTCATTTCGTCCTGTTGATCTTCCTTCAATATCAATATATTCCATTAATGGAATATTAATTTCAGTACTATTTTCTCTTCTAACAATATTCAAATATGCATACTGTTTTTCAATTTCAAAATTTGATATAGTACTGTTATTATTTAGTACAGTCCATTTACTAACATTATCTTGTCCCGACGATTCATTTGATGTTTGTGTTTTTCTAATCTCTAAACTTGGCGTATTTTCCATTTTCATAATACCAGTTTGAGTATTAGATATAATGTTTGCTTGGTTAGCAATATTATTTGCTTGATTAGCAATATTGTTTGCTTGGAAAGAAACAAAAATACTTGTACAAGTTAATACAACAGCTGTTAAAACTTCTAGAAATATTTTGTTTCGTTCTAGGAAACTTCTAAAGAGAATAATTTTACTTTTCATTGTTATGGTTAAATTTAAATCGCGAAAATACTAAACAACAAAAAATATTGATAAAGTAAAAATACTTGATTACTGAATAATTATAATTGTGAAATAGGAAAAAACTTTATCTTTAATGTATGAAATTAAATCAATAATTTTCATTAAACGCTATACGAGCGGGGAAACCCTTTAAGAATAGAAAATGGCGGAGAAGAAAAAACATATTCCAAAAAATCAGCATTTTGTACCACAATTTTTCCAACGTTTCTTCTCTTATGAAAACGACGGAAAAACAATTGGTATGTTTAATACCCAACTAGATCGTTTCATAAACCAGGTACCTATCTCCTCACAGCTCAGCAGTGATTACTTTTATGGAAGAGATGGAAATCTGGAAAACTGGCTTTCAAAACACGAATCAGATTCTGCCCCAATATTTAGAGAAATGTGGGAAAAAGAAAAACTGCCAATTAATCAAAGTCCAGATCATTTTAAAATGCTACATTTCATGGTAGTTTTAGATCTACGAAATCCTATTCACTTTAAAATTCTAAATAATTTTGAAAAAAAACTTCCCAAAACGAAATCCAAAATCAGTGAAGGCAATGTTTCCGGCAATATGGTTTCCGGATTAAAGGAACATCAAACTGATCAAGGAAAACTTAACTCACTAAAATCTGCTGAACAAATTGTTTCTGATCTTTTAAACTTGGAGTATAAACTCATTAAAAATACAACTTCAAATCCTTTCATTATTTCTGATAATCCAATAATCCTTTACAATCAATTTTTCGAAAAAAGAAATTGGAAGTTCTGTAGTCAAAGAGATTTTGGATTAAAAGGATTTCAGATGTTCTTACCTCTAAACGATTCATATATGCTAGCTGTATATGATTCTAATATTTATAAACTTGGAACTAAAAAACAGAAAATCGTAGCCATCGATGATAAAAACAGTATTGATCAGCTTAATCTTTTGCAATTTCTTAATTCTGAAACTACGATTAATTTCAACCATAAGGCATCTCAATATTATATAGAAACACTTTATCAAAAATCTAAAAAATTTAAAAAAGCAAACGATACATCTATTAACGTACACAAAATGAATTTCCCTAAAGGATATGATAACCACACTGCCCAGATGATTGAAATGGGAGTTTCAGATTTAAATATCAAGTTAAAGATTCAAAAATTAAATTTCATATCTAAATCATCGGCTGTCAAACTAAAGTCGATTGATAATCAATATAGAAAGAATGTCAAATACAAAGGTCACGTCCATGTAGTTTATAAATTGGTACCAATTATTGAGAAATGATAATAATTCTAATCTCCCCGCTCTACGAAGTGTTCTTATGAAAAACTACGCAAATGTCTCCGACTTTGCGCTTTTCAAACAAGAATATTCTAAAAACGAGTACTTCTAAAAGTCTCTGACTTTTAACTAAACCTTTTAATGATTTATAAGACATTAATACCGTAACCCTATCACATTAAAAGTCAGAGACTTTTGAGAAGTTTTTTATTCAAAACAAAATAAAAAAAATGCGCAAAGTCTAAAGACATTTGCGCAGCTTTTCAGTTAAACTTTATGGAAGCGAAGCATAAATTTCAGCACACTTAACTGCATTTTTTCAGAGCAGCTTTCAATACTTTTCCAATTGGTTCGAAATCTTCATTATCTTCAATTACAATTTCTTGTCCGTTTAAAAATTGATATCCTTTTCGATCACCGGCAGTTCCTCCATTAATTGTTGGTGAGAATGTAATTTGATTATTCTGACGCTTAATAGATACATAAAGTGAATCTTTCATCTGAGCTTTTATAGATTTTAATCCGGTGATTTTTTTGTAATATTCGTAATTCTCTTTTCTTTCCTTATCAGTAAATTTCCTTATAGTTTTAGATAAATCAAGATGTTTGATAATTGCTTTACCAATTTCAAAATCTGATGAATTGATTTCTAATATTGTAATTTCTTTTGATCGTATCGAATATGAGTTAATTATTCTATCATAGGTTTCAAAGAAAATTCTATCAGGATATTGTATTACACTAATTCCTTGAGTAAATGGCAGCTTATTCTGTTTTCGACGATTGATAATCCTTGTCCAAAGCTGGTCTATAAATTTATACAAATGAACAACCATAGAAAAACTTATCTATCCTTTCTTCTTAAAAACCTTATAAAACACAAAAAGAATACCCAACCAAACCGGAATTAATTCTACAGACAACTTCATATTTGTCATCCACATGATGGCCAAAATACCTAATAAAAAGGCAAAACAAATGTAATTGCTCACAGGATAAAATATAGAAGCAAACTTTGTTTTAGTATTTTCCTTGTCTTTAGTTTGTCTAAATTTTAAATGCGTATATGAAATCATAACCCAGTTAATAACCAAACAAGACACTACTAAAGACATTAAAATACTAAAAGCTTCTTCTGGCATTATTTTATTGATTAAAATACAAATAGCGGCAAAACATGAAGAAATTAAAATGGCATTTACTGGTACAGAGTGTTTGTTTAATTTCTTTAAAAAACTAGGCGCGCTGCCTTGATCTGCTAAACCAAATAACATTCGTGAGTTACTGTAAACACTACTATTATAAACGGATAAAGCAGCAGTTAACACAATTAAATTTAGCGCATTAGCAATAAGTTTTGTAAAAAAGATTTTCTGACCAAACAACGTAAATTCCATTCCGTTTAAGTTTTGAAAAACCATCACAAACGGACTACTGTCTGTTGTAATTTGCCTCCAAGGTGACAAAGCAAATAAAATGACCAATGCACCCACATAAAATATAAGAATTCTATAAATAACCTGATTGGTTGCTTTCGGAATGTTTTTTTCTGGATTTTCTGCTTCGGCAGCGGTAATTCCAATTAATTCTAAACCGCCAAAAGAGAACATAATCAAAGCCATTGCAGACAATAATCCTTGAAAATCTCCACTTGAAGTTTTCTCAAAGAGACCTTTTGGAAAGAAACCTCCATCATTATATAAATTATGAATTGTAGCGTGTTCTCCTCCTGTTCCGCTTATTAGCAAATAAGTTCCAAAAAGAATCATGGCGATAATAGCAACTACTTTTATGATAGAAAACCAAAATTCGGTTTCTCCATATACTTTTACAGAAGCAAAATTCAAAGCATTAATAACCAGAAAGAAAAACAAACTCGATGCCCAAAGCGGAATTTCAGGCCACCAAAACTGAACATAAACTCCAATAGCTGTAAGTTCGGCCATACTTACCAGAATATACAAAATCCAATAATTCCAACCTGATGCAAATCCTGCAAACGAACCGCAATATTTATAAGCAAAATAACTAAAACTTCCTGATACAGGTTCTTCAACGACCATTTCGCCCAGTTGTCTCATTATAAAAAAAGCGATAATTCCGGCAATAGCATATCCTAAAATAACAGATGGTCCTGCTAATACGGCCGCGGGACCAATACCAAGAAAAAGACCAGTTCCTATAGATCCGCCTAAGGCAATTAACTGAATGTGTCGGTTAGTGAGTCCACGCTTAAGCTGAGTCTCTTCTGCAGCATCATGATTATTTTTCACAGATTAGATTTTAAAGGAATTAAATGTTTTCAAAAATGTATAAACAGCGAAGATAAGTTAAAAAAGGAATCATACAAAGCTTCGTTCGTTCTCATCAATCAAAATCAAATATAAAAATTTAACCTTAAAAGTAAATCTGCCAATTCTACAGCCAGTTTGTCTTATCGAGTTACTTGAAAGTCAATTTTTATCTTTTTTTACAAATTACTATCAGATTGAATTCTTAATACTAATAAAATCTGGCTTTGCGAGAGCTTTTGTATATTTGAAATTTCATTAAAATTCATTTATTTGATCTCCACCAAAAAGACAAAAGATAATCTCTTATAATATGAAAAATAAAGAAGCTGTAATATTCGATATGGATGGCGTAGTCATAAATAGCGAACATTTCTGGTTGCAGGCAGAAAATGAGATATTCAGTTCGTTAGGAGTAAAACTTTCCCATTCGGATTGCCTTTTGACCAAGGCCATGACAACTAAAGAGGTAACAAAATTCTGGTTTACAAAATATCCTTGGAATAGTTTTTCTTTAGAAGAAGTTGAACAAATGGTCATCAAAAGAGTTGTTGACTTAATACGTACTGAAGATTGTTTTATAGAAAACGTTAGACCTTTTATTGAACATTTAAAAAAACTCGGATTAAAAATAGGCCTTGCAACAAACGCACCTGAGTCCTTTATTTCTATCAGTTTGGAAAGAGCTGGAATTATTGATTTGTTTGATGCAATTTCATCATCCGAACACGAAAAAGAAGGAAAACCTAATCCAGCTGTGTACCTGACAACAGCAAAAAAACTAGAGGTTTCACCCGAAAAGTGTATCGTTATAGAAGATTCTTATCATGGAATGCAAGCTGGAAAAAATGCAGGAATGACCGTTGTTGCATTCACAAATGGCGATGAAAACTTAACTTTTGATATAGCAGATCATATACTTCATCGTTATTCTACCAACAATTACTGGTAAACACGTGTTAAAAAATGGAAATCAAAATCAGAGAATATGCAAATGAAGATAAGCTTGAATGCATAGAAGCATTTAAAAGTAACGTACCTATTTATTTTTCAGAACAAGAGGTTCATGACTTTACATTTTTTTTAGAAAGAATTGAGAATGGTATAGATGATATACCATATTTTGTGCTTGCTTATAATCAAAAGATAATTGGTTGCGGAGGATATGAAAAAGACAAAAGCAATAAGATTTATGCCTTGGCGTGGGGACTCATTCACAAGGATTTTCATAATAAAGGATTTGGAGAGCAACTTTTATCATATCGATTAGAGAAGATCAGGCAATTTGATTCTCAATCTTCAGTGATCATTGATACTACTCAACATTCTGCTGGTTTTTTTGAAAAATATGGATTTGTCACAAAAAAAGAGACTGAGAATTATTATGCACCTGGAATGCATAGAATCGATATGGAATTAAAAAATAAAAGATAACAAAAACCATCTTCGTCTTTTTTTCACTTTAACAGATCAAAAAAAGATTATTATCACTAGCTAACTTATTAAATTAAATTCTATAAGAAAATGAAAAACTTGGAACAGAATTTACCGTTCCAAGTTTTGTGTAGCATCTTTTTACCAAAAAAATTCTATTCCAGAATTATTTAGAAGCCAAGTATCTTTCAGCATCCAATGCAGCCATACATCCTGTACCTGCAGCAGTAATGGCCTGACGGTATACATTATCAGCAGCATCACCCGCTACGAATACACCTTCAACATTTGTTCTAGATGTTCCAGGAGTGTTTACAATATATCCAGTTTCATCCAATTTGATGTAATCTTTAAAAATATCGGTATTTGGTTTATGACCAATTGCTACGAAGAAACCTGTTGCTGGAATTTCGATAACTTCTCCACTAGTTTTGTTTAAGGCTTTAATAGCATGTACTACATTATTATCTCCAAGAACTTCAACAGTATCGTGGTTCATTAAAATCTCGATATTTTCTGTTTTACGAACTCTTTCTTCCATAATTTTAGAAGCTCTGAATTTTTCGCTTCTTACCAACATCGTTACTTTTTTACAAAGTTTAGACAAGTAATGTGCTTCTTCACAA